>JAJBVR010000086.1 GCA_020859725.1 Clostridiales bacterium
CTGCCTGAAAAAAATTTTTTATTAAGCGGCAGGCTCGCGTTTGTGAAAACAAATTAAACAACAATTATTTCTTATTTCTTAAAGCAAGTTCGGCGTCTAAAATTTCATTCAGACCCGCTACCGCCTTTTCAAGCTCATTATTTACCAGCACATAGGTAAATCTTGATGAATCCTCAATTTCAAACTGAGCAATTCTGAGCCTGTTTTTGATTGCCTCCTCGCTTTCCGTGTTTCTTTTTCTGAGCCTGTGCTCCAAAGTTTTAATATCGGGAGGCATAAGAAAAACGGAAACGGCATCCGGATAATTTTTCATAATTTTCTGAGCGCCTTTTCGCTCAATAATCAAAAAGCAGATTTTTCCGTTTTCAACCGCCGCCAGCACGGGAGCAGAGGGGGTGCCGTAATAGCATCCGTTATAAGAAGCATATTCAAGAAAGCTGTTTGTTTCAATCATTTTTTCAAATTCCTCGGTTGATTTAAAAAAATAATTAACTCCGTCTATCTCTCCGGGGCGAGGTTTTCTTGTTGTGGCGGAAACAGATTCGCACACATCATTGCGGATTTTGCAGATTTCTTTAAAAACAGTATCCTTACCGCAGCCGCTTGGGGCGGAAAGGATAACCATCATTCCCTTTTTATTCATCCGCCTGCACCTCCGAACCGAATTTCTGAGCAATACGCTTTAAATCCAGATATGAAAGAATAACATTATCACAATCCGTTATAATAACGCTCATTGTTTTTCTGCCGTGGGTAGCGTCTATCAAAGCGCCGTTTGCTTTTGCCTCCTGCACAATTCGCTTAACGGGCGCCGATTCCGGGCTTACTATTGAAATAACCCTGGCGGCGTTTACAAGATTGCCGAAGCCTATATTAACCAAATTCATATTCAACCTCTGAAATTTTATTCTATATTTTGGATTTGCTCGCGGATTTTTTCAATTTCCGCCTTTATATCCACAACACGGCGCGCTATCAGCACATCCGACGCCTTTGAGCTGATTGTATTTGCCTCTCTGTTCATTTCCTGCACCAGAAAATCCATTTTTCTGCCGATTGGCTCGGCGCTGTTTAAAAATTCCAAAAGCTGGTCTATATGAGAACGCAGGCGAACGGTTTCTTCCGCCACGGCAACTTTATCGGCAAATATTGCCGCCTCCTGAATAATTCTGTTTTCATCCAGGGAAACATCGCCGAGAAGCTCGTGCACTCTGTCCGTAAGTTTTTTATTATATTCCCTTACCGTTTCTGGGGAACGCTGCTCCACAAAAGAAACACACTCCAAAATAAAATGCGCCCTTGAAAAAATATCCGCGCGCATTTTTTCGCCCTCAGCGGCGCGCATAAGGATAAAGCTGTTCAGCGCCTTTTCGACAACGGATTTTATTGCCTGCCAAAGGGCTTCCTCATCCTCCTGCCCTTTGCGAAGAATAAGCACACATCGGGGAATTTTGCAAGCTCGCATACACCCAGATTATTTACAAGTCTGTAGGTTTTAACAAGCTCTGAAGCCGCCCTAACATAAGCGGCGGCAAGCGTGTGATTTACGGCGACATCGGCATTATCCGCATTAAGCGCCTCCACGCTTAAAAAGCAATCAACCTTGCCCCTTGAAACGCGGGAATTTATAAAGGATTTCAGCTTTTCCTCCGCAAAGGAATACTACCTTGGGCATCGGCAGGTAAATTCAAAATACCTGTGATTAACCGATTTTAATTCAACGGTGATTGAATAGCCGTTTATTTTTTCAGAGGCTCTGCCAAAGCCCGTCATTGATTTTAACATAATTATATCCCCAAGCCGGGGGCAAAATTCCCCCGTTTATATTTTAATGATATTATATAGTACTGATGTGAGAGGGTCAAGGTTTTATTAATATTTTATTAATAATATTCACGATTAATTTACAAATAAAAGCATAAAGAAAAGGCAGGGGCAAACCCCTGCCTTAAAACTTTTTAACTTTGAATGTTAAAATTCATTAAGAGGTACTTCTTCACCGCCGCCTTCAATTCCGCCACTGGAACCAGTCATAATATCGCACACAGTGAAAAGTTCAATCTCCGCTTCGGGAGTTTCATAATATTTTTTCATTTTTTATCCTCCCTGCTCAGTTACTCTCAACATTACCGTACTCAATCGTTTGAATAACAGTTCCGTTTTCATCCGTAAATTCATACTTAACATACGGTCTGGTATAAACCGTTTTGCCGTTTGTTGAAGTGAACCTTAAGAAATACTGGTTTGTATCAAGCGGTGTTTTTGCCGCAATCAACTTAACAGCCGAATTTCCGATAACAAATGAATCAGCAGTTGCCGCGGAAGCATCCGTTGTGTAAATTGTGCCGACTTCGGTTACCTTAGCCGACGACGGATTATCGGTTGAAAGCTTAGACCACGCATTATAAGCAGTATACGAGCCGTCTGCCTTTGGCTGGGCAATTGAATAAGCGAACGGAAGCTTAGAATTAAGCTTTCTTAACGATTCGGCGTCATTCAACACAACCTTTACAGCGCCGTCCGCGCCCTTAATTGTGTATTCGCCTGTACCCGCTTTAACAAGTGAATAAAGGTTAATATCACCAACAACATAGAAAGAATATTGGGTTTCATAGGAAACAACATAATAAACGCCGTTGATTTCAGCTAAAATGCCGTAAGCGCCGTCCTGCGCTTTTACAGCCGCCGTTGAATCGTAATAAAGCGGATTTCCGTTTTCATCCGTAACCGAAACGCCGTCCATATTAACGGTAAAGCTCTGCTCAGCCTTAAAGCACGGCCTGATAGCAACAACACCGTTTTGATCAGCTATATCGGCAAGATTATATGTTTCGTAATTGAAGTTTTTGCCGTTTACCTGCCAGCCCTTGAAGCGGTAGAAAGGCGTGTCGCTTACCGCATATTCGGTGTCGCCGATTAAATACTTGTTGGAAGCAAGCGTTAAAGCTGTATTTTGTGCAATATCGTATTCATTAATCGGATTGCCGTACATATCAAGCACACGAAGTTTAACCGTATCCTGAGCAGATTCTGTTGAGCAATAAGCGGTTATTTGCGTATCGCTTGTAATGGCTGTTGTGTAAGAAGCGGAACCGGGAACTTCCTTGGTTGTTCCGTTAGCCGTTACAACCCATTTATAAACATTATAGCCTGACGGTGCGTTAAGCGTTATTGTATCACCGTAAAATACATTTTCGGCATTGTTTGATAACTGCGCATCGCCGCAAATAAATTGTGAAGAAACGGAATGTATTCTTCTCATATTATCATCAGCATTTTTGCTTGTATTTACCTGCGTTAAATCGCTGAGGATTGATTGAGTATCCGCATCCAAAGCATCCTGCGCGCTCATATTATAGAACACAGTGCCGTTTACTGTTACATACGGAGTACTTTCCTGGCCGCTAAATTCAGGAGTTACACAGGTTTGACCCTTTGCCACGCCGTTTGAATATGTTACGGACGCATCCTTTGTGCCCCAGTTTTTCAGCAAATTATAAACACATGCTTCATTTGCAAGATAAGCATCCGAAAAAGTTGCCACATCCTGATACTTAAGAAGCTCTGTTGCCGCGTCATAAGCGGAATAATCAGCGCACTTTGTTAAGTCCTGATATCCCGTTAAGCGCCCTGAGCGGAAGAAGTGATGGAATTTTGGCTGCCTGAAAGCTCAGTTGAGCTTACGGTGTTCGGAGCATAACGATGACCGTTGAGCTAAACGAGAGCGCCGTCAACCAAAACATAATCGCCCTCCATAAATCTTGAAGGCTCGGTTGCGTCCGCGCTTTCATAGAAATTCTCAAAGAATACATACCAAACGGGAGTTTGAGTATCGGAAGTTACAATGTTACCGTTTGCATCATAGCCTACATAAGGACCAAATTCCTTAACGGCCCAGTCAATATTATATTTTTCCGTATCAGCCCTAAGGGAGGAATCGGTGGAAGCCCAATTGGCTGCAATTGCGTAATTATCGGCAAAATCAGCCCAGGTGTACCATGAATAGGTTTGATTCTGATAGCTTGTTCCGTTTCCGCCGATATAAGCAGAAGTATATTGTGAATCCTCAGCAGCAACATTATCAACAGAAGTATAATCTGCCCGTTCAACAAGCTGATTTAATGCATTGCTTAAATTATCGCGCATTCTGTCAAGGTCAATCTGATCGTCAGTATATGGCTCATTTTCACCGAACGGATCGAGAGAAGCGTAATATCTTTGAAGAGCCGTAAACGCCTTATCATAGGCAATCCAAGATGAATTTGTATAAAGGCTTTCATCCGTGTTCGGAATTACTGCGCCGTTATCGGTAATCTGAACAGAATCGTGAAAATCCTGATTTTCAGTAACCAATTGAGAAATTTCCGCATCATCCGCTTTGGCAACAAGATTGCTGATTAATTCAGAATTCTCAAGAGCATTAACTTTAGTGTTAAGAGTTTCGGCAAGCGAAACAACATTATCCTTGCTTACCGAATCAAACAGGTAAGACTGAGATGTTAAATCATCATAAGCCTGGAGCAAAGCGAAAGCAGAAGACGGAGTGTAATTATCTATATTCGACAGATAATTAAGAAGCGTTGAATCTTCAAGCGCAGATTTAACCGCCGAATAATCAATTATATAAATATCGCCTGTGTCGGCAATATCATAATCTACATATCCATTAAACCAGCCAACACTAAGTTTCCAAGCAAACACAGTTGCATATTTAGGCGTAGTAACAGTATAATATTTTGCCGCGCCGGTTTCGCCGTCAGCCGCGCCGGGGAGCTGAGAACAGTTACATTTTTTGAAATTCTATCCAACCTTAAATTCATAAGATTATTATAGCCGGCTTTATTGCACACCAAATAATACTTATCATTATTCCAAAGCAAGGCATAAGGAGAAACGGAAAAGGTTTTTAAAGTGAAAGACTTTTTATTTTTTAAATCTATATTTCTGGTTTTATATTTGAATTTTGCTATTTTATTATTATGTATCGCCTCATCAAGAGTATCAATAATATTATAAATATCCTCATTTTCGCATTTATTTACTGCGGCGCGGTAAACTCCGGAGGAAAGCGCCGCCGCCTGATTGGAGGAAACAAGGCTTTTAAGCCGCTCAGACAGAGATTTCGTTTTGCCCGGAGTTATGAAAACAGCGGAATCAACGGCGTCTATAAGCAGGCGGATTTCGGGAGGCTCAAAGGCGCGCGAGGCAATATAATATCCCCTGCCCGAATGCTCTTTACGGGCAACCTTCGTGCCCGCCAGCCTTATTGCCTCTATATCGGAATAAATGCTTTTTCGCTCTGCCTTAATACCATCCGCCTGCGAAAGCTTTATTAAATCCGAAGCGGTAAGCGGATTATTTTCATCCGAATACTTAAGCAAATATTTATAAACAAGCAAGGTTTTTAATTTTGAATTCTGCACATAAATCACCCAATAAAAATAATATCACAAATTGCCGATTTTTTCAACGATTGAGCGAAACACGGGCGCGCAGTCGCCCGAACCGCTGGAGCCGTTTTCCGTCATAACCACTATGGCGTATTTCGGATTTGAATAAGGATAAAAACCGGCAAACCAAGTGTTTAATATTTCCGTGCCGTTTTCATATCTGCCGCTTTGAGCGGTAGAAGTTTTTCCCGCGGAGGAATTATTATACTCGGCGGCGGAGCCTGTGCCGTTTGTAACAACATAACGCATATAGGCGCGGATTTTTTCAGATGTTTCGGCGCTTACGGCGGCAACGCTTTGCCTGCCGTCCTGAGAGGAAAGATCTCCGTTTTCGTTAACTGAGCCCAAAACAAGGCGCGGCTGAAAATAGTTTCCTCCGTTTACAAGGGCGCAAGGGGCGGCGCAAAATTCAAGCGGAGTTGAGGTAAGGCTCCCCCTGCCCGAAGCCGAGCAGCGCAAGCTGGCCTTTTGACGAAAGCGCCTGCTGCGAGGGAAGATTTCCGTTTGAAACGGTGTAATTCGGCATAATATTAACAGATGAACCGAAGCCGAGTTTCTGAGCGGTTTGCAGAATTTTATCTTTACCAAGGTTAAGCGCGAGATTAACAAAATAGCAGTTGCAGGAATTAGCCAGCGCTTCTTTTACTCCCTGCCTGCCGTGAGCCTTTTCTTTTTGGCAGGAAAAATCGGTATCCCCCACGGTGATGCTGCCTGTGCATTCATAGCTGAGAGAAACATTATTTTCCGAAGCGGCGGCGGCAACAACCAATTTAAATACGGAGCCGACCGAATAAGGCATAAGGCTTCTGTTCAAATAATCATCGGGATCGGTATAAAGAGCAAGCACATCCGCGTTATTGACATCCATAACAACAACTGCTCCTGATTTCATATTTTTTGCCGACTCCTCCACGGCAGACTGAATTTTTGAATTAACTGTAAGCGCAATGCCTTTTTTATTATTTTCTCCATTTTCAATAACCGTGCCGGTATCTCCGTCCAAAATTCGGCCTTTGGCGTCAACGGAAAAATTTATCTTTTTTTCATAAACGGTTTCATTATAGCTTTTTTGAACAAGTTTAAGAAGGGTTGTGGAGGAGCTTGCCGTTTCCTCAAAAATCTGAATATAATCGCACGAGGCGTAATTTTTTATTTCCTTTACAACGGGATAGCCCTTTGAAAGCTCCTGCATAATTTCATCAATTTCAGGCTGACTGAAAAGCAATTTCAGCTCGGCAAGGCATTTTTCATTGGGGCGTACAACGGCGATAAGCCTGTTTTTATTATTATTCATTTTACGCATATTGCAGTCATAAACTGTTTCCTTCATTTCGGAAAGAGTTAAACCATAGCTGTTATGGCCCGAAGAAACAGTATAATTACCGCTGAAAATTATATATCCTATTCTGCCGAAAGCGAACACAAACAGGAAAACAACGGCGCTGAGCAAGGCAATTATCCTTTTATTTAAATTTTTATTCAAAAAACACCCCTGTGATATTATTCACGGAGGTGTAAAAAATTAATCTCTTTTTCTTCTTAAAAGCGCGTATTGAGAAACTTTATTATCACACGCAAAAGAATATATATCCGTGGCTTTATTAGCGGTATCGGTTTTTTCATTATCATTTTCGTTTACAAGCGCGCTTACTTTTACTTTATAAGGCTTTTTAAACGGTTCAAGAACCTCCAGCTCGTCACCCTCAAAAAAGCGGTTTCGCTGAACAACATACAGTCTGCCGTTTTTATATTCCTTAAAAGAAGCGCAAACGTCCCACTGCCTTACATAGCCGCCGTTATCAACAACCTGCCCTTTTTTTATAGGGCCGAAATTAAAACCTGTTGTATATTCACGGTGGCTTATTTTTTCCATTTCGGCGGAAATCCATTCCGGAAGAACAAAATCATCCGACGGCGAAGCAAAATAAGCATCCAAAGCAGCACGGTAAGCATTTGTAACGGCGGCTGTGTAATACTCACTTTTCGCGCGGCCCTCAATTTTAAACGAATCAATACCGGCATTAACAAGCTGAGGAATATAATTTATCATACAAAGATCACGGGAATTAAAAATATAAGTTCCGTTTTCCTCCTGGTTAACGGGGAAATATTCACCCGGCCGTTTTTCCTCCACAAGATGATATTTCCATCTGCACGGCTGGGCGCAATCGCCTCTGTTAGCGTCACGGCCCGTCATATAATCCGAAAGAATGCATCTGCCGCTGAAGCTCATACACATAGCGCCATGAACAAAAACCTCAATTTCCAAATCAGGGCTGCATTTATCGCGGATAGTTTTGATTTCATCAAGCGAAAGCTCACGAGCGGTAACAATTCTGGAGGCGCCCATTTCATAAAAAGCATTTGCCGCCTGATAATTAACAATACCCGCCTGGGTTGAAATATGAATATCAACATTCGGAGCATATTTTTTAGCAAGGGAAAGCACGCCCATATCGGCAACAATTAAAGCGTCCACCCCTATTTGCTC
>JAJBVR010000028.1 GCA_020859725.1 Clostridiales bacterium
ATTCATCACTATGGATATTCTTTTTACTATTGCAGTTTCATTTTACAATGCGCCGAATTTTATTTTTGTATTTTTCACCTAAATTTATTTCAAGGCGTTTTTCATTCTGTGAGTAATTCAGGCTTTTTTGGCTTCCCAAAATATGTATTTTTTCTATTTTGTATCTTATACCGCCCTCATTGGCGCGGCGCAAGCTTTTAATTTTAAGTGTTTTCGGCAGATTTTCTCCCATTGGGAAAACAAATATTTTTCCTGGTTTTTCCGTAAAATAATAATCATTTGAAGAAAACTTTTTATTTTCCTTAAATGCACCGTTTTTTGATTTTTTTCCTTCCGAAAAGGCAACCTCAAAAGGATAGGAGCCATAAACCGCCTCTCCGTTTACTTGAAGCCATTTTCCGATTTCAAGAAGCGCTGATTTTTCTTCTTCACATATTTCACCGTTTGCCTTAGGACCTACATTAAGCATATAGCAGCCGTTTTTCGCAAAAACTTCAATCATATTTCTTATAATTTCCGCCGGGGTTTTAAATCTGTTTCCGTTTGTATAGCCCCACGAATTTTTTGCTATTGCAGTATCATTTTGCCAAAGACTGCCCGAAACTCCGTTTATCTGCCCTCTTTCAACATCGAAAACAGCGCAGCCGTTAAACACTGCTCCCCATTTGTAAAAAACGCAAACCTCTTTTCCCCATTCCACGCCGCGGTTATAATAATAGGCAAGAAATTTTTTAAGATACGGCCTGAATTCATCCTTATGAATCCACCAGTCAAAATAAACGGCAAGAGGTTTGTTTTTATCTATCATTTCACAAGCCGACGCAAGCCATTCCTTTAAATAATCCTCCGTTGCAAAAATTTCCTTATCTGTTTTATCCACATTTCCGCTTTCGGGCACAAACGCCGGCCCGTATAAATCCGGATACATATTTTTCGCGGCCTCAGATTCGGGATAATATTTTCTTGCGGTATTGAAAAACCAAAAATGCTCCGCCCTATGATTGCTTATAAGAAAGCCCAAACCCGCTTTATCACAGGCACAATGTAGTTCCGCCATATAATCCCTGCCGTTTAAATTCATCATATTCCATTTATTAAGGCTGCTTTCATACATCTTGATTCCGTCATGATGCTCCCCCACGGGCATTATATACCCCGCGCCGCTTTTTTTAAAAATATCCGCCCATTCATCGGGATTAAATTTATCCGGCTTAAAAAGCTCAACTAAATTTCTGTATTCAAAATTCATTCCATATGTTTTTTGTGATGCAGATTGCTCTTGGTGCCCGGCTTATACATAAGGCGGGGATACCGTTCCGATTCTGTTGCCGGCACGGAAAAACACCCCAATGAATGAATATTCCGAATCTTTTTTCCCTGTACCAACCAGGAATTTTAAATTGTGAAAGGCTTTCTCAATTATCCTTAAACCTGCCTTTACTTATAACATCATCCACTATGGACAAATATTCGTTTGTTTTATTCATTTTTTCTCCTTATTGACTAACTTGCAAAATAATTCCGTTTTTTCTTTTCAGCCTTAAAGGCAAACTTAAATCAATATTCTTTTTTCTCTGAAGCCCTTTTATAAAAACCCTATTTGCTTTATAAGGCGAAAATCCAAGCAAACCTTTATCAAATCTCAGAGCAGCGTTTTCATATGAATCGGAAAAATTAAAAAGGCACACCAGAGCGCTGCCGCTTTTAATATAAACAGTTGCCTTAACGCTTTGATTCCCTGTGTCAACGGGATTACAGCTATGCCACCAACCCCGCATCTCACTGCTTTCTATTCCGAATGAATCCCGCAAAGAATAAATATTCCGGGCATTTTTAACTCCCCATCCATATCTGTTGTTCATAGCAAAAAGCATTCCGATATACGGATTTCCTCCGCCTTCAAGCATCTGACTTGTTTGACCGTATGGGATGCCCGACACCTCTGTAAGCAAATATTCGGGAGATAGATTTCTATAATCATATCCCTCGCCTGTCCACAAGCTGTCCAAAAAAGGAAAAAGCTCTGTATATAAGTTCATACAGCTTACATTTCCCGCTCGCTCCTCCTCATGATTCCACATATGCATATCAATCAAGCCGCCGTTTTGGGAAAGAACCTTTTTCGCACGCTCAACAGTAGTTCTGTCCATAGCGGTATCATCAATATAAATTCCTTTAATTCCAATGTTTTTTACCAGCCAGTCCAAACCCTCTATATAATAATTATCAAGCCTTGAATCCGGGCAAACTATAAAAGAAACATCAGGGTCGTTTTTATATTTTCCGTTACGATACTCAACTTTCCAAGCGGGAATAATTTTATCGCCGAAATAATCCGTCAGCCATTTTGCCGTGCCGCCCTGCCAAGAATACCCCTTTCCCTGCCTGCGCATAATTATCTCGCCGCCGAGAGCTTTATATGCAAAAACCTCTGCCATATGATTGCTGTGCTCCCTTACAGTGTAATACACCTTAACGCCAAGCCTTTTATACTCGGCATACTGCACAAGGCGCTTCAATTTATCCGTTTCTATAAAGGGATAATTAATAAACGGATGCACATAATTGCCGTGATGAATAACCATATGGGTTAAGGAGCGCTTTGCCGCTTCATCCGCCGCTTTAAATTCGTTTTTAAGATTATAATTGTGATAATATCTTACGGAATAGTGCTTTTTATAATCAATGGGTTTAAAGGGAAGAATATGAATTTCAAAATTAAAGCTTTTTCCCTCGCCCTTTTTTAAATGAAAATCAAATGTTTGCGCTGAAATATCCGCTCCGGTTTCGTTTGGTTTGCAAAATATTCCGCCTTTTGAGCAATTATCCCAAGTGGTTTTCGGCACAACAAGGGGTTGGTTAAAATAATAAATATTAATAAGGGGCCTCACATAATTTTCAGCTTTCCATTTTAAACGGATTCCGGCATTAACAGCGCCTATATAAAGACTGTCCAAATGCTGCTCGGCGCTCCACTTAAAATCAACTTTTGCCGCCCTGCCGCCAACCTTTCCCAAACCATTCATATATTCCGCGCATTCTTTGGTTATATGTGTGTAAAGCCCCGCGTTTTTCAGGAGGCAGTCTTTTTTAGCGGTAATTTTAACCGAATAGTAAATCGATCCCTCATAATGCAGCGTTCCCTTTGTTTTTACTGAAAGATTTTCCGATTCTCCGCTGCACGAAATATCAACCTTGCCCTTATCCTGTTTAAAGGAAATCTGCGAATAATCAACATTTTCATTTTGAATTATAAACTCCATAGGAGCGCTTAATATTGATTTTTGAACGTTGCTTTTTAAATTTATTCCCTCGTCAAAATATGAAAATATTTTGCCTGGAAGCCCGTTTTTACCGAAAAATATTTTTCTGCCTAAAATACTGACACTGTTTTGTGAAATTTCCGGAATAATATAAGGCTCTGTAATTTCATTATCAATAAATCTGCTTGAATTAAGCCACAAAAGCCGCGAAAGCCGTTCTAAATCATCAAAGCCCCAGTTTCTGACCGGCTCGCCGGTATAATTAACCGTTAATTTTATTTCATAATTTTTATTATCATAAAAAAATGAAATTTTCCCCGTTTTGCATTTTCTTTCATTTAAAGGATTTGCTTTTAAAATAACAAAAAACGGTTGAATTGCATTTTTCTCCAAATGAACCTGGCAATTATGGCTTTTTCCGAATTTATCGGTTTTTTGAGTATTTATACAAACCGAATCAAATTCCGGCGAAACATCTACCATGCTTATTTCACACTCACTGTCAGGCAAAACTAAAAGCTGAATAACAAAATTTTCTCTTGCCGGCACACTGAGGCTCAAGTTTTTCACGGGTGTTAAATCTTTTATCACCGATAAATCCGTGAAATGCCTTATTTGAGTTTTTCTGTCAACATAATATACTTTCATATCAATCACCTTATTTTGCTTTTACATTACGGCGAATAGCTTGAATTTATTTCCTTAATGTTTTTTTGGGTTTCGGACACGGCTTTTTTTATATCGTTTCCGTACCGTGCTCTTCCCTGAAGATAAATAATTGAAAATTCATTTTTATCATAATCATCACTGTTGCAAAAATAAGGAACCTTATAACCGGATTTTTTAAATTCGTTTCTGTAAACCTTTTCACCATTAAGCCGATATGTCAAATATCCCCAATCGCTGTTAACAGCCGCGGAAAAAAACTGTTGAAAACTCACCGTTTTCATCCATTTCGCTGATTCTGCTTACAGCCTTCCATTTTCTTTTATTTTCATCATCATAAGAATAAGAATTTCGGCAAATATTTATTTTGTCTCCGTTTTTTTTGAAGAATAAAAAATCTTTGATTTCCCTGAGAATCCTGCATTGAAGATATTCCGTCGTTTTCCAGCGCCTTAACAGCCGTTGAACCGTTCCAAAAATAGACCTCAAGCATATATTCCGGCTCTGTTTCAAGCTGGTAATTTCCTTTGCTGTCCTCTCCCGCCACTTTTTTATTATATCTGTAAACCGTAAGGAGCTCATCATTTCCGTCGCCGTTAAAATCAATAAGGTCAACAACGCAAAGCCCGTCTGCATAGCAAAGGCTGGAATCAGATTCATACGCCGCGTTTCCGTATTTTTCATTATATTTTTCTATAATTGAATAAAACTCTTCATTTTTAAGCTGCGCTTCCGATTATTCGCTTTTTAATGATTTGACTGTTTGAGTATTGAATTTTCAAGATTTTTATTAACAATATCTGTGATTTTCTCCGCTTTTTTATCAGAAATATATGATAATTTTACGGTTTCAAAATCAACGGTGTTAATTTCACCGTTTACCGTATAAATATCATTTTCGGCGTCATATTTGCACTCTTTGCTTTGCTTAAATTTATTTCCGCTCAGCGAAAGAAGATTCATTTTCCCCTCTTGTGCAAGCTCACCCAAATAATATTTGCCCGAATGGTGATAAATTGTTATCCAGCTGCCTATTATATAATCACTGCTTACCGAATTTGCTTTTTTTGAGTACAGCTTTGAAAATTCTTTTCCGGAATAACCCCACACCTCAACATAATATGAATTTTCGCTGTAATAAGCGGCAAGCAATTCGGATTTGCCGTCATTATTAAAATCCATCTGCCTTGCGTAGGCAAGTCCGCTTATAAACCAATAGTTTTCATCATCAGACGGTTCGGTTTTGCAAACTCCGTATTCGGAAATTAAATCTGTGCACACCTTGCCGGCGTCAATGTAAAATTCCTTTGCAAGCTTATTCGCTTTGCCGAGCCTGACGGAAAAAACGGCGCAAGTAATAATAATCGAAGCTATCAAAAGAATAACAATACCTGTTGTGAAACCGAAAGGAATTTTCAAATCAATCCGTTTTAAATCCTCAAGCCTGATATTTTTTATTCTGATTTTTGCCTTATGCAGCAAATCTTTAATCTGCTTACTGTCCTTCCTAATATCAGGAAGTCTTACCTTAAGGGAAGGCGGATTTTCATCAAAATCATCATCAAAATAATTATATTTGCTCAGATACGGCGACTCCTTTCCGAAAAATGAAAAAGCTTTATTTAATATATCTTATATCATTTCCAACCAAAACCAGCGTTGAATACTCGCCCGACAGGCGGCTGGTTATTCGCTGATTATAATCCCGCTCTAAATCGTCAAAATCAAAATTCGTGCTGATTACAGTGGGCTTTCTTTTAAGAAGGCGGGTGTTTATTATATTATAAAGGCAGGCAACCGAATACTGGCTTTTAAATTCCGTGCCCAAATCATCTATAATAAGCAAATCGGTGTGAAGCACATCATATTCGGTATAATAAATATTATCCGTTCTGCCGAAATTTTCATTTTGCAAATCGGAAAGAATGTTCTGGCTTGTTCCGTAAATCACCGAAAATCCCTTGTTTATTGCCACATTTGCTATTGCAAGGCTTAAGTGAGTTTTTCCGAGCCCCGTGCCTCCCATAAACAAAAGGCTTGGTGAATGCAAATTAAAAGACTGCGCGTATCCGCGGCAGGATTCCAAAATTTTAACTGCTTTTTCACGAGGAGAAATTCCGTTTTCCAAAATTTCACCGGGGTAATAATTTATATCAAAATTTTCAAATGTGCATCTGTCAACAGGCGCCGATTTTCTTAATTCATTGCGCTCAATTTCCTTAAGCAGTTCTCTGTGGCAGCTGCACATTCTTTCACCTATAAAGCCTGTGTCGGCGCAAAACGGGCACACATATTTAACCGTAAGCGCATCCTCGTCAAATCCGTTTTGAACAAGAAGTTCCTTTTTTCTTTTTTGAAGTGAAAGACTGTCGCTTTTTAATTTTTCAATTTCCGCCTGCGGATTTTCGCTTCGGAAAAGCAAAGTTGAAATTGAAAGACCTATTTTAGACAATTTATTCTGAATATCCTCAAGTTCGGGAATTTTCTGCTGTGCCAAGGCTGTTTGCCGCTGAGCCTCCAGCATTGCGTTATCCCTTCTGTGCTGAAGAATATTTATTGCTTTTTGATACACTGAATTTTTATAAGGCATTGTTTGCACCCCGAAAATTTAATATTTAATATCTGTGTTATTTAACGTGTCTTTTTTTATTTTATTAATATCATAGGTTGGTTTTCTGCTTATTTTTCCCGTTTCCTTATTTTCTTTCCGTTCTTTTTGTTTTTCAAATTCCGCTTTTGACTTTTCCACATCTTTTGCGGTTTTTACTCCGGATTTTTTCCAGTTTTTCAGTATTTTATCAACATATCTTAAATTTGGAGTATCAATATTTTCTTTCATTTCATCAATCGCAAGAGAAATAACTTCCATTGAAAAATTCTTTTTCCAATCCAAAATTATATTGCGCTGAAGAACCGTGGGATTATTCTTTTTCAATTCCGCCATATTTTTAATCACATTCCAAAGCTCATCGCTTTTTTCAAGCTCTTTAAGCTTTTCTTCGGCGTCCGAAACTGTTTCAACGCCTTCATCTATCCAATTTTCGGCAATTTTATAAAAATATCCTGAGCTGATTGCTTTTCCGCGCGCTTTTTCTTTTGCACAATATCCCAACAGCATAAGAATAACTTCAAATTTCATTCCGTAAAAGCTTATCAGATTAACAAGCATTTCCTGCTCCGAATGGCTTATTGTGCGCCCGTAAAACCTTTGCGCTTCATTGAGAAGCTCCTGTATTTCAGGATTTTCCCCGGCAATTTCAACAATTTCCTTAGGGGTTAAGGTTGGCGCTGTGATTTTAAAATCCTTTTGAGCCGTTTGAATTTTTTCTGTTTTTTGTGTTTTATTTATATCATTATCTTCGGTTTTTTCCGTTTTTTCCAAAATTCCGGTTTCATCGGTATCACAAGAACCATCCGACACAAACACTATGCCCTCGGCAATCCAAAAATCCATAATATTCCGCGCGTCTGTGCCTGTTATTCCCAGCTTTTTTGAGATTTCGGCAGAAGATGCCACTCCGCCGCCGCTTAAAATTATAAGCAGCGCCTTAATCTGATATTCGCTTGCAAGCCTTATGTAATTTTCTGCCACTGCTTTAGGCACGGAAAACATTCCGCCGTTCCATATTCCGCCCACAGGCGCTATTTGATAATTCATAATAAAATATGCCATTACTCCATCTTAATATAATTAATATAATCTTAACTAATTTTATCAAAAAGATAAGATAAAGTAAATAGATATTTCATCCAACAATAATTTTTATTTGAGTGTTGACAAATTAATTATCATTGGTTATAATTCTATATGTAATTTGCGGATTTAGCTCATCCGGTAGAGCGCCACCTTGCCAAGGTGGAGGTGGCGAGTTCGAGTCTCGTAATCCGCTCCACAGCCGGCTTTTATCAGACCGGCTTTTTATTTTGCATAAATCAATATGCATTTAAAGTATAATATAACAAAAGCTGATGAATATTAATAC
>JAJBVR010000142.1 GCA_020859725.1 Clostridiales bacterium
AGCGTGAATATTTAAAATATAATATTTTCATCTAAAACCAGTGTGGATTTTTCCGGTATAACTGTTTTTCGCCGCACGACTGCATTTTGCAATCGTGCGGCGAAAATTTTGTAAATATTTTTAAAAATGTAAAGGGGAAATTTTGATGAATGAAGATTTTATGAAAACCAAACCGGTTCTGCCTTTAATAATAAGTATGTCTATGCCTATGGTAATATCAATGCTTGTTAATTCGCTTTATAATATTGTGGACAGCTTGTTTGTAGCCAAAATAAGCGAAGACGCGATAACAGCTTTGTCACTTGTATATCCCGTTCAGAATTTTATTAACGCTATCGCAATAGGATTCGGCGTGGGATTAAACGCAGTTATAGCGTATTACCTGGGCACTAAAAATCAAATTAAAGCAAACACCACAGCCACACACGGGCTTATTTTTTCCGGTATTCATTCCGCCGTTTTGCTTATCGGTTCAATATTAATTATGCCCGCGTTTTTAAGAATGTTTACCGATTCCGCCGCCATTGCCGATTTAGGTGTTCGTTACTCAAAAATAGCTTTTGCGTTTACACCCGTTATTATTTTCGGGCTGTGGTTTGAAAAGGTTTTTCAGGCTGTAGGAAATATGAAAATAACAATGATAGGTCTTATGAGCGGATGCATCGCCAATATAATTTTAGATCCTATGCTCATATTCGGAATTTGGATATTTCCCAAAATGGGCATAGAGGGCGCCGCTTTGGCTACCGGTATAGGGCAGGTTGTTACATTAGCAATATACATATTTGTATTTATAACAAAACCCATAAATATTAAAGTGGGAAAAGAATATATATCTTCTGATAAAAAGCTTGATTTAAAAATTTATTCCATAGGAATACCCGCCATACTTAATCTTGCTCTGCCGTCTTTGCTTATATCGGCGCTGAACGCTATCCTTTCGGCGTTCTCGCAGACATATGTTACCGTGCTCGGAATATATTATAAGCTGCAAACATTTTTATATCTTCCCGTAAACGGAATTGTTCAGGGAATACGACCGCTTGTAGGGTTCAATTTCGGAGCGCGTGAACATAAAATAGTGAAAGATATTTATAAAATATCACTTTCAATTAACGCGTTAATAATGACATTTGGAACCGTCATCTGCCTTGCGGTTCCGAATAAGCTTATGGAGCTTTTCAGCGCAAACGACCAAATGATAAGCGCAGGCTCTGAGGCTCTGAGAATTATAAGCGCGGGATTTATTGTTTCTGCGGTTTCCGTAACGTCATCCGGAGCTCTTGAAGGATTGGGGAAAGGGCTTCCATCCTTTATAATTTCACTTTTAAGATACACTTTGATTATAATTCCGGCAGCATTTATTTTAAGCCGCTTTCTGGGAGCTGAAGGAGTTTGGAATGCATTTTGGATAACAGAGGCAATAACTGCCGCCGTTTCTGTTTTTATTTACAAAAAAATCAGTAAAATCACAAAGCAATACAGCTTCACAAAAATAAATCTATGTAAATTCAATCATGAATTTTACATCTGTTAGTCCATTTTACAGTTTAAGTTCAACTGTGATTCACTATTTCGCTGTGTGCCCCGAATCGGAGGATACTTTATTTCCGAAATCAAAATAATCATATCCCGAAAAAATCAAAATATTTCCGTAGTTGAAAATGAATACAATATTACTATTACTCAGTATTTAATACGCACAACAAATTTTTTGGCTTCTATTTCATCCTTATCAACAGATTTGAGAAATGACGGTATAAATCGTACGCGTGTTCCCGTAAATGACCCTGAATTAAATATCAAATATTATATATCATTTTTGAAATCCAACAGAGATAAGGTAAAAGTATTTCTTGACCGGGCAAAAGAAATGAAAAAGCATCCGTAAGAAAATAAATTTTCTTACGGATGCTTTCAATTTAATATTCAAAATTCAAAAATCCTTCACAATAAGCGCTTTAAGCCGAACGCTTTTTCCTGTAAACTCGGAACTTATTTTAAAAAATATTCCGCAAACACAATAGGGTTCACTATATAATCCGATTGAAATCCTCACAAGTTCTGCTTTGCCGTGAGAGTACGGAATATTATATAACGGACATAAAAAACAATGCCTGTAATTGAAATTATGATTCATTTTAATTCAGCTATTGTTACGCCGTTTTCGCCCTCGCCGTAAACTCCCAAACGATAATTTTTTACATTCGGATGATGCTTAAGTTCTTCATTAACGGCAGATCTGAGCGCGCCCGTTCCCTTGCCGTGGATTATTCTGATTTCCTGAATATTATTCAAAACACATTTATCAATAAAGAGCAGAAGATTTGAAACGGCTTCATCAACTGTTTGCCCTCTCAAATCAATTTCGGTTTTAAAATCATCATCCGCTTTTGATGTGGTTCGGTAAACAGAACGCGGCGATGATTTCCTTGCCTGTTTCTTTTTGGCGCAAAGCATAAGATCACTCGTTTTAACTCTTGTTTTCAGCATTCCCGATTTAACAAGAATCTTATCTTTGCCAACCTCCAGAACCTCTCCCTCGCCAATTCCTCGAATTATTACGGAATCTCCTTTTTTAAGAGTTCTCGGAAGCTTGTAATTATCATCCCAATTATCCGCCAACACACGGGGATTTATTATTTCATCCATTTCCCCTATTCGGTTTTTAATTTCCCGACGTGTTTTTCTTGCAATATCCGCGGCGGTTGATGATTCAGTTTCTTTTTTAAGCTGATCTAATTTCAAAAGGAAATCAGCGCTTTGCCTTTTGGCTGCTGTAATAATTTTTTCCGCCTCACGCTTTGCCTTTTCAAGTTCGTTTAATTTAAGCTGCTCTGTTTTATCTTTTTCCGACTGAGCCCTGCTTTTCATTCTGTTTGCTTCTTCAGTTGCCTTTTTAACCTTTTTCTTCTCTTCCTCAAGCTCTTTGCGGGCAGTTTCAAGATTTTCAAGAACGGATTCAAAATTTCTGTTTTCACTGCTTACAATTTCACGGGCTTCGTCAACAACAGACTTATCCATTCCCAAATGTTCCGAAATAGCAAAAGCATTGGATCTGCCGGGAACCCCTATAAGCAAATTATATGTGGGCCGCAGAGTATCAACATTAAATTCACAGCATCCATTGGAAACTCCGTTTGTTTCCAAAGCATAAGCCTTTAATTCCGCATAATGAGTTGTAGTCGCAATTTCAGCGCCTTTTTTTCTTAAATTTTCAATAATAGAAACAGCAAGCGCCGCCCCTTCAACAGGGTCTGTACCGGCTCCGAGTTCGTCAATAAGCACAAGTGAATTTTCATCCGCCGTTTTCATAATTTCAATTATATTAACCATATGAGCGGAAAACGTGGAAAGATTCTGTTCAATACTTTGCTCATCGCCTATATCGGCAAGCACATTATTAAAAAAAGATATTTCGGACTGTTCCGAGCACGGTATCAGGAGTCCGCACATTGCCATCAAAGTGAAAAGGCCTATAGTTTTAATCGCAACAGTTTTTCCGCCGGTATTGGGGCCTGTAATAACAAGCGTGTCAAAATCAGAACCAAGCCTGATATTTGTGGGCACAACTGTTTTTTGATTCAACAAAGGATGTCGGGCTTTTTTCAAATCAATTACTCCGCTGCCGTTTAAAGAGGGCTTTGAAGCTTTCATTTTATATGCAAGACCGGCTTTGGCAAAAATCAAATTCAACATTACAGCGCTTTCATATGAACGCTTAATACTTTCTGAAAATCCGCCCGCTTCTGAGGAAAGCTCAAAAAGAATCCTTCGTATCTCATCACGCTCACGGCTTTCAAGCATTTTAATTTCATTATTAGCGTCAACCACCGAAACGGGCTCTATAAATACCGTTGCTCCGGAAGCAGACATATCGTGAACCAATCCCGGAACGGAGGAACGATTTTCTGATTTTACCGGAACAACATATCGCCCGTTTCTTTGTGTTACAATGGATTCCTGCAAAAATTTTTGATAATGCGCGCTGTGGATAACAGAATCCAGCTTTTCTTTGACGGAATTTGATTTTGCGCGAATTTTTCGCCTTATTTCATAAAGCTCTTCAGAAGCGTTATCGGCAATTTCATCCTCTGATATAATTGCCGTGAAAATTCTGTTTTCAAGATATTTATTAACAGTTATTGACTCAAAAAAGAAATCAAGATTTGTTTTAACATCCGAAAAATGATTATACCATTCATAAAGGGAACGGATACAGCGCAGTGTTTGCGCAATACCGAGAAGTTCCGCCGCATTAAGTTCTCCTCCGGCAGCGGCACGGTAAAGACTGTTATTTACATTTTTAAGCCCTGAAAAGGACGGCGCCCCGAATCTTGCAAGCAAAGAAAAAGCATCCTCCGTTTGAGAAAGAAGCAGTTTTTCCTCCTCAATATCCGAAGCGGGCTTTAAATTCAGCGCTAATTCCTCGGCATCATCACAGGAAGTTTCCCGAGCCAGCATTTCCAAAACGCTGTTTAATTCCAGCGCCTTATAATGTTTATCCATAATTTAACCTACTAATTCTTTATAAAATTCAAGTGCGCTTAATTTATGCTGAATTACCGAAAGCACATATTTTTCCGCCAATTCGGAAAAAAGCGCGGCGTTTTCATCACTCAGCGAAAAGCTGAAAATTTTTGAAGGCTCCGTTAAACAAACAAATCTTATTGCTTTAATAACCGTTTTTGAAACAGGTACGGCTCCGAGCTTAGGGCAGTTTTCACAGTAAATTTTTCCCTCAAGCGTATCAAAATACATTAAGTCCGTTTCATATGTACCGCAATTATCGCACGCCAAAACAGACGGCATATATCCGCCCAGGCACATAGCGCGAAACTCAAACACTGCTTTAATAAAGGAAAGGCTTTTTTCCACTTGGCAAAGCAGATAAAGCGAATTGAGATTTAATCTCAGCAGTTCCTCGCACGGTTGTTCCTCAGCTCCCACTTCAAAAGTAAGCTGAGCAAAATATTGGGCAAGCGAAAGTCTTTCAATATCTTTTCTTAAATCAAAAAACACCTCTATCGGAGCAACGTCATCAACTACATAAGCGTCTTTTGAACGATAAAGCGAAAATTCACCGTAAGCAAAAAGCGTCGTTGAGCTTGCAAATCTGTTTTTCATTTGCTTTGCTCGGCGTACAAACGCTTTAACAATGCCGAAATCAGCAGTAAGGAGAGTAACTAAGCGGTCACTCTCCCCAATTGTTTGTTCCATTATTACAAGACCCTTTGTTGCTGTTTTCATCAGTTTCTGCCTTTAATAAACTTTCATGCTTTTTATATTCCAGATAATCACTGATTCTACCTGTTTGAGTAAAATGAACCCAATATAAATCTTCCATATAACCACCTGTTTTTATTGTATCCTATGGCGGCTATATTAATTTGTGCCATTTTAATCCAATCCGAAATTATGAATCAAGCCTTCTTTATTTCTCCATCCCTCTTTCACCTTAACCCAGGTGTGAAGGTTTACTTTAATGCCGAAAAATTTTTCCAAATCTATGCGCGCAAGCGTTGAAATTTTTTTCAGCATAGCTCCGTTTTTGCCTATAATCATTCCCTTATGCGTTTCTCTTTCACAATATATAACGGAATCCACATCAAGAATTTGCTTATCGCTTCGCTCGCGCATTTTTTCAACAGAAACGGCAATTCCGTGTGGAATCTCTTTATCCATAAGCCTTAAAATTTTTTCACGTATAATTTCCGCCGCCAAAACTCTTTCCGGCTGATCCGTCAATGCGTCGTCCGGGAAAAAGTGAACGCTTTCAGACGCAATTTTTTTCATCTCATCAAGCAGCTCGTTTATTCCGTTTCCCTGAACCGCCGAAACAGGAACAACAGCAAAAAAATCATAGAATTTATTTAAATAAACAATTCTTTCCAACAGTTCTTTTTTGTCTTTCACCGTATCTATTTTGTTTATTGCAAGAATAACGGGAATTTTTTCCTGCCCGAATCTGTTTATCAGCTCAAGCTCTTTTTCATTTAACTCCCCGCGAGGTTCTGCAACAAAAAGAACGGCATCCGTACCTGCAATACTGTCGCCCACAGCGTCATTCATATGCTCCGAAAGTTTATTATGAGGCTTATGAAAACCGGGTGTATCCGTAAAAACAAACTGAGTTTCGCCTAATGTTAAAACGCCCATTATTTTAGTGCGGGTAGTTTGAGGTTTTGATGAAACGATTGCCACTTTTGCACCAATCATTTTATTAAGAAGCGATGATTTGCCTACATTGGGTTTTCCTACAATAGCTATAAAGGCGGTTTTCGTCATCACTCTTCCCCCATATAATAGCTGTTATCTCTTTTCAAGCCAATCTGCGTTAAAACAGTTTCTTCCTTTTCTCGCATATGCACGGCTTCAATTCCGCCCGTTTCGTGATCGTAACCAAGCAAATGAAGCATTGAATGCACAGTAAGAAATCCTATTTCTCTTTGAAGTGGATGATTATAAAGCTTAGCCTGCTCCACTGCCTTTTCCATAGAAATTACTATATCTCCCAAAATTTTAGCTCCCGTGCTCATATTAATATCATAAACACCGTTTTCACCAAGCGGGAAGGACAGCACATCCGTTTCCTTATCAATATTTCTATATGTATAATTAAGCTCCCTGATTTGCTGATTATCAACAAATTTTACGGAAATCTCAGCCGAGCCTTCAAAATTCTCCAGTTGGAGAACTGCGTGGCAGCAGCGGCGGATAAGCATTCTTATTCCAGTTGGAATTTTAACTTTTTTCTGCGCGTTTGAAATATTAACCTTAACAGAATCCATAGTTTATCTCTTCTCCTCATTTTCGTATTTTTCATATGCTTTTATTATTTCCTGAACCAGTCTGTGCCTGACAACATCTTTTTGCGTGAACCTGCAAATCTGAATATCATCAACATGTTTTAAAATTTTAAGCACTCTTTTTAATCCCGATGTTTTTCCCGAAGGCAAATCAATTTGAGTAATATCTCCCGTTACAACCATTTTAGAATTAAATCCAAGCCTTGTTAAAAACATTTTCATCTGCTCGGGAGTTGTATTTTGCGCCTCATCCAAAATTATAAAGCTGTCGTCAAGAGTTCTTCCCCTCATATATGCAAGAGGAGCAACCTCTATTGAGCCGCGTTCCTGACATTTTTGAAAAGTTTCGGCTCCGAGCATATCAAAAAGGGCGTCATAAAGCGGGCGCAAATACGGATCAACCTTACTTTGAAGATCCCCGGGCAAAAAGCCGAGTTTTTCACCAGCCTCAACAGCGGGACGGGTTAATATTATTTTATCTGCTTTTTTTGCCCTGAAAGCAGTTACAGCCTCTGCCACAGCCAAATATGTTTTTCCCGTTCCGGCAGGACCTATTCCGAATGTTATGGTGTTTTTATTAATTGCATCGCAATATTTTTTCTGGCCTATTGTTTTAGGCTTAACGGGCTTACCCTTTGCCGTTACGCAAATAACATCGCCGGCTACAGATTCCAGCTTATCCTCCCTGCCTTCCCGAACAAGACTCAAGGCATACCGTATATTCTGGTCGGACAGTGTTTCACCCTTATTTATAAGCATTAGAAGGCTGTTTACAGCTCTTTCCGCCAATGCCGTATTTTCCTCATTTCCGCTGATTCTCAGATTTCCGCCTCTGCTGACAACAGAAACATCAAACTCTTTTTCAACCTGCTTTATATTTTCATCAAAAGAACCAAAAGGTTTGCTGCCTGCTCCATCGCATCAAAAGTTACAATTCTTTCAGCCATTATTAAATCTCTGACTTATCTGTGTTTATTATTTCATAGCCGCCGCTCTTTTTAATGAGATATTGCGAATAAAAAAAATTTAGCGCCCTAAAAATTTAAATTGCATAATTTCAATA
>JAJBVR010000137.1 GCA_020859725.1 Clostridiales bacterium
AATGATTGAGAGTATTTATTCATTTGTATATCAAAAAAGTTACAGTGAATTCTAAGTTTCCAAGATTATTGAATGCAGATATAGCATTTTTTGTTATTCCATTAGGACTACATGTAAGAGTTATTTCAAAATTACCAAAAGAATTTATTTGCAATATGTTATCAAATAAGAAACCTGAATAAGCATATTCTTTTTTTGATTCACCAAGATTGTATGTTTTGACTATATTAGAACCTTTTTCACATTCAACTGAAATTGATGTTGCTATTGGACCATAGTCAATAAAGTGGACAAGAGAAGAAGTAGACAAAGCATATGAGGATATTTTCAAAGAGAACGGTTTAAGCAAGGAGGTTACACAATGATAACAGTATCAGCAGTATTAAGATACCTACAGTTTTTCAAAATCACCTCATACGGTGATTGCCTGGACTTCCTCGACAGTGTCATGGGTGAGGGTTATGTCAAGATTGAAATTGACAGTCATCACCTCTTAACTATCGAAAAAGACGCAAACGGTGAATATAGGGCACTTGAAAAATTTGGCAATTTGTCCGATCCTTTCAATCCGGGGGGTACAGTGCTCTGATGAAATCAAGACAATATACAAATACAGAAAATATATCAACAGAGGCTGTGGCTTTGTTCAGGAGGTTTAGAATGTTTGATACCATAACAAGGCAATGACAATGGCTGAAGCAAAAGAAATACTACACGACAACTGTGTGTCAACCCCGTATGGCGAGGAGATTGTTCTGGAAATGTTGCTTGAACAATGCGACTACATTAAAATTACAGGATATGGAGCAAGTGCAAAATTTGAGCTCGTAACAGAATAACAAAAAAATACCGAGAAAGTGCTTACTTTCTCGGTATTTTAATGTCAACTGCGAACACAAATTTATACCAATGTATCTGTAAAAATGTTCGTGCGTGACTGCTTTGGCAGAGCCGATAAGACCTATTGCGGCAAACATACCGTCTATTCTTTCACCAGAAATATATTGCTGATAATCACGGATATCTGCCTGAATACTTGGATTCAGGAATGAACCCATTGCCGTAACAAAAGCATTGATAAAGATACAAACCATCATAATCCATATCATATAAGAAGAATTCTGCATTCGTACAACAGGCAGCATAATTCCGATAAATACAATACTCAGAACATTCGTGAACACCAAAATATTTCTTTTACCGAAACGCCTGATCAGCAAAGGTGTGAACAGGTTAGGCCAAAAAGCAGCATTGCTTGATATGGCAATAATCAGGGAATACTGGGCAGGAGAACAGGCCTTCTGATAAACATACATCCACTCAATGATGCTGGCGAAAGAACCCTCTAAAAATCCTAACCATCCTGCAAGAGAAATAATCCAGAAATACTTATTTCGTGCAACTGCCCTGAGTGCATCGGAAAATTTAATCTGAATGACATGCGTTTTTGCCTGTACAATTTTTTCTCTTGTATTGATATAAATCGGCAGAGAAATCACTAAACCGGCTATCAGCAGGATTGGATATAAATATCTATAAACCTCAAATTGATACAGATTATTATATCCGGTAATGGCATTTGCAAAAACAGGCAGCAGAATGCCAACAATGGATGGCGCTAAATTTTCAACAATTGCTTTAACAGCGCTTACATCCGTGCGTTCATATGTATTCGGAGATAAAACATTGAGCAAACTTTCATAACTGTCATTCATAAAATTATAGAAAAACTGAAAGCCGATATTAAAAGCAAGAATGACAACACACTGCATAATAGTTGTCATTTTTTCATAAGGCATCCAAACAAAACCCAAACCAAGAATAACAGTCGGTATTGCCATTGTTAATATATAAGGTCTGTACTTACCTTTCATACTTCGAGTATTATCTATAATATTAGCCCTCACAATTGTCAGCGGATAGCTTGACAAAATAGAAAACACATAAATGATATAAATTGTATGCTGTTCCATACCGATTGTGTTTGCAATAAACTTGTTTGTTGTGGCAAGAAGCATATTGTTGATACAATAAACAATGAATTTTATACCTATGCCGCCAAACGCAAGCGATGCAATTTCCTTAAAGGGCATATATCTTCCCTCAGGCGGTGTTTTCCAGTATTTTTTCAGATTGCCTAACAAGGGCATTACCTTTTCTTTAATTATACCTGCCATAATTTTCTCCTATTTTGCTATAACAATTGTGTTTACGGATACGCTGTTTAATTTAATACCGGCTGTATCAATTTCACTTTCTGACAGGTTATTCTCCTGGTCAGTGATATATAGTTTTGCATTTCTGCCTAAAAAAGACAAATTGATTTCCTCTGTATCCTCACTGTTGTTGATAGCTATAAAAATATATTCATTTTGGTTTTCAAAGCACAGACAATTTATATTGCTGTTTTCACATTCAGCTTCTATTCTTACGGCTCCTGATATGAATTTTGAAAAGTTGCCAGTTACATAATATCTTTTCGTTAATTCATAGGTTTGCTTTTCTTTATCAACATAAATAATACCGTCACAGTAATCACCAAAGGCAACTGCAACCCAATACTGCCAGGAAACGACATCTGTGTATTTTAAATCTCCGTAAATTGTGTTTGCAGTAACGATGCCTGATTTCATGGAACAATCTGTACCGCCCTGCATATGGCACCACTCGGTCATTTTGATTTTTGTACCGGGATAATGCTTATCGTGGAATTTCCGATATCTTTTAAGATAAGCAATTCTGTCGCTGAAAAACGGCTTGATGGGATTTAACCAATAGGAATGATAATCTACACTGTCAATATTTCTCTTAACAACAGGATTATTAAGTATAGCTCTGGAATAGGATTTGTTCAGCCAACGCAGATCGGCACATTCCGTACCTGCCAGAAGAACTTTTCCTTTCAGGTCTGGTCTGTTCTCAAGTTCATCTGCAAAAACAGAAAAAACATCTTTTACATCCTTCGGCATATAATGACAGCCCTCCTGCTTGTCATCACTCCATACCCATGCAGGTTCGTTAATAGGTGAAAGATATTTAATCGGCAATCCCATATCCAATAAATATTCACATGCATCCAGACAGTATTTTGCAAATGCCGTATAGTTTTTCGGCTTTATATTTTTAGACAATGGTTTTTTCACATCGCCCTTTGCCGTTTATTGTCAGTTCAGCAGGCGGCGAATTTACAAAAACAGTAATTTCCTGTGCACCTGCTTCAACACATTTTTTCATCATGGAAATGGCAAAGCTGTCATTTTCAACCCGCTCTGTGGCACGTTCCCAAACCCAATAAGGTGACTTCCCGTTTTTCATAGTTCCAGCGCCTAAATTGTAACGGTAAACAGTAAGCCCGATTCCATCCGTTTTACTGTAAAGGAGTTTTGCAATCCGTTCACTTAATGCATCATTTTTGCCGACAATCTGCGCCCACCAAGCACCTGATGCACCAAAGGTTTCAAAGATTTGATGTTTTCTGTCCTTATAAATTTTAATACGGTTTACAATTCATTTTTCTCCCTTACTTTTAGTTGAAATTCGGTATTGTACTCCATCTGTGTTTGAAATATCTGACTACTGATTTCGGGTTTCTGTTTCTTGTAAAAAGACCCTTTTTATTTCCGCCGACACGCATACAGCCGTCAAAGGTATCAAAATCTGCAAAGTTCCAAGGGTGTTCACCGATAATAAAATCTCTTTTATCAAGTATTTCGTTGATTTTTTCATAGTAAGCCCATTGGTATTCCTCACTGAACATCTGCGGTACATTCCTGTGGAGTCCGCTGACAGCGTCAGCACCGTATTCCGTCAGAATAACAGGTTTATTTTGCTTTTCCCAAAAATCGAGTTCAACATCAAATGCATAACAGGCGGCATCCAAATCACCCGATAAATTGTACCACCCATAATATCTGTTGATACAAACAACATCCATAGTGCGTGTAACAATATCTTTTTTATAATCATTTTGGCAGCAGACGAAGGTGACCGGTCTGCTCTGATGGTCAAGTTTATGAGCCAATTTATATAATTTTTGCCAATAATCATACGCATCCTGCGGATAACGCTCCACCTCAGGCTCATTGCCCAAGCTCCACATAACAACGCAGAGGTGGTTTTTATCTCTTGAAATTAAATTTCTTATAACATCCTCGTGATGCTGATGCATATGAAAGGTTTTGTAAGGATTATCTCCGCCGCCTATTCCTACGGCAGGTGTTTCATCAATAATCACAATCCCTTCTTTATCACACAACTGATACATTTCTTCTGCGTAAGGGTAATGGCTTGTGCGGAAAGAATTTGCACCGATTAAATGCATCAGGTTAATGTCCTTAACATCAAGGCACAAATCAATGCCCCTGCCGTGAAACGGACTGTCCTCGTGCTTGCCTGCACCTTTAAAATAGAATGGTCTTCCGTTAATCAGAAACTGAGTACCCTTAACCTCAACAGTACTGATACCGAAAGTCTGGAAATACACATCTTCCCCGTATTCAAGCCTTGCCGTGTAAAGATACGGATGCTCTGGATACGGCTGCCACAAATGAGTGCGCTTTAATTCCATAACACCGTTTATTTCTTCTGAATAAGCAACCTCGTTTTTATCTTCATCCAGTATTGTGATTTTGAAGTTACCGCCTTTGCCGCACACTTCGGCATCATAGCTGATTTTTGCAGTATCATTTATTAAATCCGTAACGATTGTAATATCTTTAATATATTCTTTCGGCATAATGCAAAGCCTTACAGGTCTGTTAATACCTGAAAAATTGAAAAAATCAAAATTAGGAACATTTCCCTTTTTCTTGTGTGCCTTGCCGGCCTCAACGCTGGGTATGCCTGCATTGTCAGAGCCGAAGAATGCAATGGTGCTTTCATTCCCGACAGGAAGCGTGGAATGATTGATTTTATTATCGACGCAAACAATCAGTTCCTGTTCGCTGTCGAAATCAATCTTATCCGTAATATCAACATCAAACGGCAAAAATCCGCCCTTATGGCTTGCAATTCCTTTGCCATTTAAGATAATTGTTGCCAAGTGCGTTACAGCGTCAAATCTTAAAACGATTCTTTCACCGCTGAATTTGCCTGAAACATAAAAGGTACGGCGATAATAGACCCAGCCATAGTGATTGCGGTACTGTTCGGTGTCCTTTTGGTCATTGTAGGAAGCAGGAACAGCAATGGAATCACTGTTCATAAATGAAATATTATTTTCAAAATCTTTACTTCCTAATTTGAAATCCCATATTCCCGAAAGGTCAATAACAGTTCTTGATTTACTCATTATCGGATAAAGAATACTTACCTCCGTGTGATAATAATTCTATATTCAGATTCGGAATATCCGCATTTGCAAGATATTTAATAATAATTGTAATTGGAGCAGTTGCCCAAGAGTGGCAGAGCGAAGTATTCCATTTCTGCTCCCTGCCCCACACCTCAAAGCAGGTTGTTGCACCTTCTCTGAGCATATTCAGCCATCCGAATTCGGTTTCGTTTACGATAAGCCTGTATGCATCTTCAAAGCACCCGTTTTTACACAAAGATTCCAGCATAAAATAGCTTGTATAAACACCGCAGCAAAAGCCCTTTGAAACAATATATTCAATTATCTTTGGCTTTGCATTTTCAGGTACTAAATCAAAATAGAGTGCAAAAACATTTGAATGAAGTGATGAATGTTTACTGCTTTTACCGTCATTAAACAAGCCATTTTTCAAAAATGCGTT
The DNA here is from genome assembly GCA_020859725.1 of Clostridiales bacterium. Lineage (GTDB taxonomy): Bacteria > Bacillota > Clostridia > Oscillospirales > Acutalibacteraceae > Eubacterium_R. The sequence goes on from JAJBVR010000137.1 coordinate 5,736, forward strand.
AACATAGGCATTCTGCCTTGTGCTGAAATCAAATGTTTTTTCTAAGCCTAATATCGTTTCAATTTGACCCAGCGTTTTGATTGCACCGATATAATACGCATTTATAACATTGTGCACACCCTTTTCAACAATGGGGCGGCTGAGCAAAAAGTCATAGGTATCTCTGCAGTTTTCAGGCCAGTCTACTAAATTCCATTTTTCACTTACCTGATTTAAAAGCCCTCTCTCATCTTCATACTGTTCAAAATACCTTATAACATTTTTTGCGGTTTCATAATATGCATTGAGGAAATCCTCATCCTTGGAAAAGCTGTATTCAAGCAGTAGCAATTCGCCGAACAACAGAGAATAGTCTGCTATTTCCTGCATCAGAGAGCAAGACGATACAGCCATCAATCCGTCACAGATTTTAGTGGTTTTTGCAAAATCAACAATCGCCTTTCTCAGCAGTGAGGTATCCTTTGTCAGGTACATCTGGCTGCCTGCTGCTATCAGCGTATCTCCCAAATACTGCCCCTTTTCCCTTGTCGGGCAATCAATATATGTATTTTGACAGGACACTTTTATTGTCCGTTTGCAGAGATTGAATATTTCCTCTAACTTTTTATCATTTGACTTTAATGTGCACATTTCATCATCAAACGGATAATGGCAGACAATCATCTCAATGCTTAATATTTCGTCATTATCCGATATGAGTTGAACATATCTGAAGCCCTTGTAATCATAATTTTCAAATGTGCAGATACCGTCATCAAGCGTCCATGTTTCCTCATATACACAATCTGTGCGCAGTCTGTATCTTACGTTAAAATCATCATTTAATTCTTCACCGCAGCGAATTATAATTTTGCTTTCTCTTTCCCCTTTTGCACGGATTTTAAGCCTGCCGCAGTATTCTCCGCCGAAATCATAAATACTGTTGTGCACGTTTTTGGGCAAAACCGAGTAATAACTTAATGGCTTTGTCTGTTGTAATCTAAAGCTGTAGTCATTATTGGTTTCTGCCATATACTCCCAGTCAGTATCATTATAATCGGGGGTATTCCAATCTTCCTCCCACAATCTGCTGTCAAAGTTTTCCGAAAAAGCAGTATCATAGCCTGATATGTGACCAGAAAAAGCTTTGCATTCCTTAAATTTCCATTTTAAATTAACGCCGTTAATGCTTGCACCTACACCGAAACGGTTATCTCCGCTTTGCCAAACTCGATTAATCAGACCCTGGTAATACAGATGAACGGCAATCACATTTTTTCCTTTTCTTAAATACTGTGTTATGTCCAGCTTGTTGTAATAATAACTGTCATTATATGACGGGGCAGGACCGCAGCAAATAAATTCTCCGTTAATATAAAGTTTATAGCAGTCATCCGCACTGATGAGCAGAGTTGCTTTTTTATCGGTGTAATCATAATACGCACGTGCAAGACAGTGATAGTTTTTAACAGCACTTTCGACAGGAACAGTATCCTGTTCCTTATGAAAAATATTTAGCGGTATTAATTTCTTAAACCGAGGAGTTGTGTACCAGTTAAAAGGCTGATTGTGCATATATGTCTCCAAAACACAGTAATTTTATCGTTATCAGGTTATTGTTTTCCTTAGAATAAAACTAATCTTGATATATATTACAATTATACCACATTTTCTTTAAAATTAAATAACCTGATTTGAGCAAAAAGTGTCCTTATTTGCAAAAGGTAAAGCGATATGCTAAAATATTTTCAGGTGATTTTATGAATGAAAAAATTATGGATATTTTAAGACCGATTACTGTTGAAGACC
>JAJBVR010000205.1 GCA_020859725.1 Clostridiales bacterium
TTGATATTAATTCCGATTTCTTTTTTTCGGAATTAAGAGCGCATTCTTCAATAAAGCTTTCTTTTTCAGAAATCTGAGAATCTATCGTGAAATTACCGTTTTGCGCTTCTTCCATATCGGATTTCAACCTGCAAACGGTTTCATCGTTATGAGCTATTGTTGCCTGCAAAACAGAAATTTCACCGCCGAGTTTAAGCGCCTGTTCTTCAAAAGACGCCCCTTCAGCCCTTGATTCTTCAATAGAATTATTTATATCCGCCACATTTTCAAGCGTTTTTTCAATTTCATCTTCAATGGATTTAAGTTCATTTTCGCATATTTCATATGATTCATTGGCAGCGTCAATTTTATGCTCCTGCTCACGCAAGTCGTTTGTAAACTTATTAATTTTATTTACCCAAACACCTATTTCAAGATTTTTCTTTTCATCTGAAAGTTCAATAAAGCGCGCAGCTTTTTCACTCTGTGCTTTAAGAGGGCCTACACGGCTTTCAAGTTCGCCCAAAATATCAAGCAGCCTTACAAGATTTTCCTGTGCCTGGGCAAGACGTTTTTCAGCATCGTTTCTTTTATGGCGAAACAGCGATATTCCGGCTGCCTCTTCAAATAATTCACGCCTGTCCTCATTTTTTGCAGAAATTATTGAATCTATTTTTCCCTGCCCAACCATTGAATATCCGTCTGCTCCAAGACCCGTATCCATAAAAAGCTCGTGAATATCACGGCGTCTTACACTTTCTCCGTCTATTTTATATTCACTTTCCCCGCTTCTGTAATAACGGCGGGAAACAGTTACAGTGTCTCCTTTATCTTTCAAAGCTCCGTCGCTGTTATCCAAGGTGAGCTGAACCTGTGCAAAACCAACGGCTTTTCTGGCGGAAGTGCCCCCGAAAATAACGTCCTCCATTTTTGAGCCTCTCAGATTTTTAGTGGAGGTTTCGCCCAGCACCCATCTTACGGCATCGGATATATTGCTTTTGCCGGAACCGTTAGGACCCACAACAGCTGTTATTCCCTTTCCGAAATTGAGCACAGTTTTATCCGGAAAGGATTTAAACCCCTGCATTTCAAGTGTTTTTAAAACCATTTATTCAACCCTCAATTCATTTGGACCAAGTTTATCATCATACATTATTTCAATATTATAGCACGCGTTTTTCAAGGCGGCAATGTTTGATTTTTTATTTCCGAGCAATTTGGAAATTGATTTTCTGTTTATATAAACCTTATATTCGCCGGCGGGAAATGAAGTTATTTTGTTATACATCATTCGTGAGGCAACCATTTCTCCGAGAGATTCGTGATAGCCGCCGCAGAGCATATTTCTTTTTACATCATCACTTGCGTGAAGCCCTACCCTTATAACCTCAATATTGTTTTTTTCAAAATACTCAACCAAACGCGCGCAAAGAGAAACAGTTGAATCAAGCGAACGTGGAATATACTCTCCTTTTTCAAAAAGAAACGCCAAATATGTATCTTTCAGTATAACGGTGGGATAAATTCTTACGGTATCGGGATTAAGAGCGGCAAATTGAACGGCAGTTAAAAAATCAATATCATCATTTGAAGAATAAAGCCCCGTCATCATTTGAAGACCGAGTTCAAAATTGTATTCTTTAATCAGCCTTGCCGCATCTTGCACATTCTGCACCGTATGGCCGCGAAAATTTGCCTCAAGCACATTATTATTCATACACTGCGCACCCAGTTCAACAGCGGTTACGCCATATTCTTTCAGCAAATTTAAAATTCCGGCGTTAATAAAATCAGGTCGGGTGGAAATTCTTATCCCTTTAACGCTTCCGTTATCAACATAAGGCTTTGCGGCTTCTAAAAGCGAAACCATATAATTATGCTCCACAGCAGTAAAGGAGCCGCCGAAAAAAGCAATTTCATATTCATATTTTTCGGAAGTATTACTGTTTAACGCAATTTCAACCGCTTTGCGGACATCCTTGCCGGACGGAGCGACGCTTTGCCCTGTGATTGTGTTTTGATTGCAGAACGAGCATTTATGCGGGCAACCTATATGCGGCACAAATACGGAAATATTACTCTTTTTCATAACCCATTAACTGCAACGCCTCTTTTGCAGCCTCCTGTTCAGCCTGTTTTTTGCTTTTTCCGTTTCCTTTTCCTATAACATTTGAATTAAGATGAACCTCTACTTCAAACCGTTTATCATGGTCGGGACCGCTTTCACCTGTTACAACATAATTTAAAGCTTCTCCGTGGTTTTGCTGAATTACCTCCTGCAAAAGTGTTTTATAATCCTTAAAGCTTATATTATGAGTATCAAGAGAAACAGATAAAAATCTTAAAACAAAATTTGCGGCGTTTTCAAGCCCGCCGTCCAAATAGACGGCGCCAGTAACCGCCTCAAAAGCATTTTCCAAAATTGAAGGGCGTTTTCTTCCCCCGCTGTTTTCTTCACCTTTTCCGAGATACAGAAAATCGCCGAGAGAAATTTCATTGGCATATTCTGAAAGCGAAGCCGTGCAAACAAGGCTTGACCTTAACTTGGAAAGCTGACCCTCCGGCATTTCCGGAAACTTTTTAAAAAGAAATTCCGCGGAAATAATTGAAACAACAGCGTCGCCCAAAAATTCAAGCCTTTCATTGTAAGCGCCGCTTCCCCGATTTTCATTTGCATAACTTGAATGAGTAACTGCCGCCTTCAAATACGCTTTATTTTTAAAAGAATACTGTATTTTTTCTTCCAAATCATTTATATTCTTATTCATTTTTTAAATCAAACACCTTTTCTGTTTCTTTAATTAAATCCTTTTCCAAAAACCAAACCGCCTGCTTAACTGCGTTTTTAAAAGTACGCGCGTCTGCCGAACCATGCGCTTTTATAACAGGCCTGCGCACTCCCAAAAGAACTGCTCCCCCGTATTCCTTATAATCAAACCGCTTTTTCATATCGTTTATTCCGCCCATAACACCAAGCGCAGAAATCATTGTAAATATATTTTTTTTAAATATACCCCTGATTTCGTTCATAAGCGCTTTGGCAACGCCCTCATACATTTTAAGCAAAAGATTTCCTGAAAAACCGTCTGCAACAACAACATCGGCATCGCCGAAAGGAATTTGCCTTGCCTCAATATTTCCTATAAAATTATAATCTGAATTTTTCATAAGTGAATATGCTTCTTTAACAACTGCAGTTCCCTTTGTTTCCTCCGTGCCGTTATTTGCAAGAGCAACTCCTGGATTTTCAACGCCCATTATATGTTTCATATAAAGGCTTCCCATCTTGCCGAACTGGTATAAAAACTCGGCTCTGCATTCGGAATTGGCGCCGCAGTCAAGCAGCAAAAAAGGCTTTTCGGCGCTTGGCATAACAGATGCTATACAAGGTCTTTTAACACCCTTAATTCTCTTTATTATTAGAGTTGCCCCAACGGTTATCGCTCCTGTGTTTCCGGCGGAAACGAATGCATCGCCCTTGCCTTCGTTAAGTAATTTAAATCCAACGCCCATACTTGAATTGCTTTTTTCTTTGAGCACACATTTGGCATCGTCATTCATATTAACGGGATTGCCGTCCGAATTAATTATTTCTGTGTTTTTAAGTTTAATATTATTACTTTTTACGCATTCGTAAATTTTTTTTTCATTTCCTACTAAAATTATCTGAACCCCATATTCTTCAACAGCTTCCATAGCGCCCTTAATGATTTCAAGCGGGGCGTTATCTCCCCCGAAAGCGTCAACAATTATTTTCATCTTTTATCCTTTCCAAAGAGCGCAGCGCTCTGTCAGCAAGAGCGGAATATCGCTCCTTTTTATCCTTGATTTTAGGTTCAATAGGCGGAAGAATTCCAAAATTCGCACCCATAGGCTGAAAATTTTTAACTGAAGCATCGCTTATATATTCCGAAAGCGCGCCAATCATCGTATCAGGCGGTAAATCCATCATGCTGCTTGAGTTTGCCATTTTCACCGCGTTTATTCCCGCTATAATTCCTGAGGCGGCGGATTCCATATATCCCTCCACACCGGTTATCTGACCGGCAAAAAATATATTCGGATTTGATTTAACCTGAAAATACTTATTAAGAATTTTCGGTGAATTTATAAATGAATTTCTGTGCATAACGCCGTATCTTACAAATTCCGCGTTTTTCAGCCCCGGTATCATTGAGAAGACCCTTTTTTGCTCTGCAAATTTAAGATTTGTTTGAAATCCAACAAGGTTAAACATCGATCCCTGCGAATTTTCACGTCTAAGCTGAACTGCCGCCCAAGGGCGTTTTCCCGTTGCCGGATCAATAAGGCCAACCGGTTTCATCGGGCCGAAACGCGGAGAGTCAACACCTCTTTTTGCCAGCTTTTCAATAGGCATACATCCCTCGTAAACATCAAAATCATGAATTACTGCACCCTCGGCATTAACCAGTTCATTTATAAAGCGCTCATATTCATCTTTGCCGAACGGGCAGTTAAGGTAATCGTTTTCTCCGCCTCTGCCGTATCTTGAAGCCCCAAACACAATATTCATATCAATGCTTTCAGCAGTTACAATTGGGGCAGCGGCATCATAAAATGAAAGATAACCGCCGGAAACGCGGCTTATTGTCTCGCTCATTTTACCATCTGTAAGAGGCCCCGTTGCCACAATAGTTATGACGTTTTTATCAAACGAAAGCTCTGTTTCCTCTGAATAAACTATTTTTATATTGGGATGATTTTTAATTTTTTTCGTTACGGATAAAGAAAATTCATCGCGGTTAACCGCCAAAGCTCCGCCTGCCGCCACAGCGCATTTTTTTGCAATAGGAACTGTAAGAGAACCGAGCCTTTGCATTTCTTCTTTTAAAAGACCCGCAGCAGAATCAATACGAATGGCTTTAAATGAATTAGAGCAAACAAGTTCTGCAAAATTATCTGATTTATGCGCAGGTGATTTTTTCACCGGTTTCTGTTCATAAAGCGTTACTGCGTTGCCGCTTTGCGCTATTTGCCATGCAGCTTCAACCCCCGCGAACCCGGCGCCGATAACTTTAAATTCCATTTATTCTTCGCCCTTATTTTTCTTAGGCGCGGGTTTTGTAAATCCGCAGCCCTCAACATCCGGGCAGTAAAGAACATTGCCCTTTCTTCTGAAAAGCGATTTCCCGCATCTTGGGCAAACCTCATCGCTTGGAATATCCCACGTCATAAAATTACAATCAGGATAATTTGAGCAGCCGTAAAACGAGACGCCCTTTTTGGTTTTCTTTTCAATAACATCACCGCCGCACTCGGGGCATTTAGCCTTTGTTCTTAAAATAAGCGGCTTTGTATTTTTGCATTCCGGGTATCCCGGACAGGCAAGGAATTTTCCGAATCTGCCAACCTTAACAACCATATTGCGGCTGCATTTTTCACAGATTTCATCTGTTTCCACTTCCTTTAATTTGATTTTAACTCCCTGCATATCTTTTTTTGCCTGCTCAAGCGGTTCTTCAAAATCATCATAATAGCGGCGTATCATATCAATATAATCTCTTTCGCCGCTGTCTATTTTATCAAGATCCTCTTCCATTTTTGAGGTGTATTTAACATTAACTATATTCGGCATTTTGTCCTTTAACAGTTTTATAACAGCCTCGCCCAATTCCGTAGGAACAAATTGTTTGCCCTCACGCTTAACATATTCACGCGCAACTATGGTTGAAGTTGTTGTAACATAAGTTGACGGCCTTCCGACTCCGTTTTCCTCCAAGGCTTTTATAAGGCTTGCCTCCGTAAATCTTGCCGGAGGTTGTGTAAAATGCTGATTTCCGATAATTGATTTTAATTTAAGCACATCACCGACTGCCAAAGCAGGCAAAGCAACTGAACTGTCATCCTTAGCGTCATCCTTTGATTCTTCATAAAGAACAGTAAATCCGTCAAATTTAACGGTGTAACCGGAAGCTGTAAATATATAATCACCGGCGGAAATTTCAACTTTTACGGTTTCCTGCAGGCAATTTTCCATAAGAGAAGCTGTAAACCGCTCCCAAACAAGTTTGTAAATCTTATACTGATCATTTGTTAAAGATGATTTTACCGCCTGAGGAGTAAGCCCGGGCATTGACGGCCTTATCGCCTCATGACCATTCTGCACATTTCCCTTTGATTTAAAAAACATTGGCTTTTTGGGAAGATATTTTTCACCGTAATTATCAAGAATAAACTGATTTCCGGCGGCTCGCGCCTCATCGGAAATACGAAGTGAATCCGTTCTCATATACGTTATAAGGCCGACAGTGCCCATACCTTCAATTTCAAGACCTTCATACAGCTCCTGAGCGGCTTTCATTGTTCTCCTTGCCTGAAAAGAAAGCCTTCTTGAAGCCTCCTGCTGAAGTGTAGAAGTTATAAACGGAGGAGTCGGACTCTTTCTTCTTGTGCCTTTTTTAACTGACGAAACAGTATATTCACATGAATCAAGCTCTGAAAGAATCTTATCGCTTTGTTCCTTATTGGTTATTTTGATTTTTTCTCCGTTTTTGCTGTATATGGCGGCGGAGAAAGTTTTTTTGCTTGGAGGATTTGTAAATTTCGCGTCTATTGACCAGTATTCCTGAGGAACAAAAGCGCGAATTTCCTCTTCCCTGTCCACCACAAGACGAAGAGCAACGGACTGCACTCTTCCCGCAGATAAGCCTCTTCTTATTTTCTGACTTATAAACGGAGAAAGTTTATATCCTATAAGTCTGTCCAAAATACGCCTTGCCTGCTGCGCATCCACCAAATCTATATCTATAGACCTTGGATTTTCCATTCCCTCGGTAACTCCGTGTTTTGTTATTTCATTAAAAGTTACCCTGTTTTTATCTTTCAAATCAAGGTTCAAAATAGTTGCAAGATGCCAGCTTATTGCCTCTCCTTCTCTATCGGGGTCTGTTGCAAGATAAACATAATCTGATTTTTCCGCTTTTTTCTTTAACTCCTTAACAAAATTTTCCTTGCCCTTAATTATCGCATATTTAGGGGCAAAGTTATGAGCAATATCAACGGAAAGGCGGGCGGACGGCAAATCGCGCACATGCCCCATTGAAGCTACAACATCATAACCTTTACCGAGATAGCCTTTTATATTTTTTGCCTTTGCAGGCGATTCCACAATTACAAGTTTAGACATATATAAATTCCTTTCAGGATAATTTGTATCTTTTTCCTCCGGCGCTTTCCGCCAAATCGGCAATTTCAAGCGCAGTTAAAGCCGTTAAAACATCTCCTATTGAAAGTGATGTTTTCGCTTTTATTTCATCAACGTGAAGAAATTCGTTACTAAGCGCGCGATAGACCTTTAAAGTATTTCCACTCAGCGAAGTGGCATTTTTTTGGCGCTGTTCACGCTTTTCACGTGTTTTTTTAATATTTTCAAAAGAAATATTATTATTCTTATTTTTTATATATGTACAAAGCTCATATCCATCACCATC
>JAJBVR010000040.1 GCA_020859725.1 Clostridiales bacterium
CGGCAACGATATTAAGATGGGCCGCGATATTGCCGACGGAGTAAAAACCCCTATCGCTCGCGGATTCAACAACATATTTACGGCTCTGCCTGTTTTCATTGATATGTTTGTTAAAAACTTTGCCGCCGAATTTGGAATTAATTCAGACTGGAGTTTTGATTACCGAATTGCTTACGGCACAGATACAGACGCTAAAGGAAATGAATATGTAACAGTGGAAAACGTTTCATTAAGTGAAATTAAGCCTTACGTATTTGATAAAAATCCGGACGCCTCAAAAATTACAGGCTGGCTTGTAGACCTTATTATTTCAGATTGGTTAAACGCCGTTATTGATTTGGTTAACGATATATTAACCACCAATAACACAGTAACAACCAATATTCCTATTATAACAAGCCTTTTAAATTCGCTTGGCGGATTCGGCGACACAAGCATTATAACCGATGTGCTTAACGGATTTTTCGGCTTAACAAGAACAAGTGATTACAGCTTTGAGCTTGTTGAAAGGGAAATTCCTCTTTCAACAGATAAAAATGCAAGATATGTAGGATTCAGCAGCGATTCCGCTTATTATCTTATAGCAAATATCGGAACTGTTGTTGAAATAGTATTGAATATCGTTAACTCCAATTCATCCGGAGACGCAACACAGTCTGCTGCCGATGACCCCGTAACAACGGCTGACGAAGCTTTAAATACAGCTTCTGTTTATGCCGCAGCGGCAAATACGTCAGACAGTTCGTCCAACGTTGCTATTGATTTTGAAAAAATATTAAAAGATTTTAATGCAATAATTACTCAGGAAAATCAGCAGGCTGCCGATGAATTACTCGCAGAAGTGGATTCTGTTCTTTCATCTCTTCTTGCAAACACATATATCAACGGCTTCAGCGCCGACCAGCTTGACAATATTCTTGCAAGCGTACTGACTTTCCTTACCAACCATTTCGGTCAGGAAAACGCAAATGAAATTGTAAATCTTCTTATGGATTACCTTAAGGCTGTCAACGCTCAGGCAACAACGGCTGACGGAAGCAAAAACGCCAATTCCAACGGCGATTTGGATCCAAAGAAAATTTATTCAAGCGAAAATCTTTCAAATCTTGTAACAAGAACTTATGTGCTTCTTGAAAAGATTATAAATGATAATCTTGTAATAGCAGGCGACGAATATAATTGTATTAATAATGCTATTATGGGCGTGTTCTCGCCAAGCGTTGTTACAATTCGCTCGGATGTGCTGAATACAGACCTTCAGAAGTACACTTCCTGGACGGAAATCAGCAATTCAAAATACGCCAAGAATTTAGGATATGATTTTAAAGCCGGAAATAAGGAAGCTTTCTACTCAGACCTTGTTGATTCGCTTGGCGCAATCACGGCAATAGCGGGCGCGCTCCTTTGCTCAACAGATTATTACAACAATATTTTATCCCCGGTATTCGGTGCAATTTGCAAACAGCTTAATGTTAATTATTTAAGCAGTGTAACAGCCGATACAAGCGGCAGCGATGTTGTTTACGGAATTATCGAAACAGTTTCAAATATTGCTTCGGAAATTTTGAGCAAGCCTTTAACATCCGTTATGGATATACTCAAGGGCGTTATCGATCTAATGTCCGACAGTAATTTGACTAAAATAATAAACGGCGCTGTTGATCCGATTATCAATGAATTAAGCGGACTTGAAAAAATTGTTCAGGTTATTTCGCCGTCATTCCAATTAAAGATTGACATTGGCGGCACTGAAATAGTATCAATTATTAAAACTATTAAAGATATTATTCCGAGTCAGAATATTCTTGTTTGGATAATAAATATGATTTCCAGCTTGTTGGGAGCAGGAAATATTATGGATTCCATTGGAATTGACGGCTCAACAATTTCAATGATAATTTCTTTGGTTCCAACAATAAGCAATGCTCAAATCGTGCTTCTGCTTTACACGGCTGCCATTGATATTATACTTGATCCGGGTATTCTCAAAGCCTTATTCGGAGACAGCTATAACAGCCTTAAGAGCCTTGCGGATCAACTCAGTAAGCTTAACGCTTTAAGTGTTCTTAATATGATTAAGGATATAATAAGCGTTACTCAAAATCCATCTGAAATTTACTGGACTTTTGAGGATTATATTGCTAAAGAAACAAATTCATTCTCTTTCCCCAAAGGAATTACACAGGCAGACGCTGACGATGCTGTTGACAGCCTTGATGAGCTTGTAGCAAATGTATTCTCTCTTCTTCAAAGCTTTGATGTTATTGACCAGAGCAGCCTTACCGAGCTGGTTTCAGGGCTTCTTTATAAAAACAGCATAATCACTGATATTGCAAAAGCTGTTTACGGCGGTATTGAAAACAGCGCAAATGGAGTTTTCTCCTTTACACCTTCACAATTTGCCGCTTATCTTACAGATAAGAGCTACGGCGCAACCTATTCATCAACCGCAAATCAGCTTAAAAAATATTCAAGCTGGAATAATATTAAAAATATCAACTGGGGCTTTACAGATGGTTCTTCAAAAGCGGAGCAGGGCTTTATTAATGCGCTCGTTGCGCTTTGCAGACCTGTAAACGATGTGCTTGCGGCTTTCCTTGCTGAGGGTGACGCGAACATTGCCGAGCTTGTTTCTCTTGTATTGAAAGACATTCAGTTCTCAACTGATTTGAGCACTGACGCAATGCAGATTAAACTTGTTCTTAAAAACAATCAGCTTACATTTACATTCCTCAACAAAGAGGCTGCGGACGCTGTTGAAAACGTTATCAAAGTTGATATTTCACCTATTCTCAGCGAGTTAAGCAATCTTAAAACAGCAGGCTGGAACGGATATCAAAGCGCGATTATTCCTTTGCTTGAAGCTTTTATGTGCGATAATGTTAAAACATACAGCCAGTATCTGAAAGATTATAATAAAGCAAAAGATAATCTTCTTCTTGATATTATTAATCCGATTTTCGGATTTGTTGACGATGTTCTTGCCGCTCCGTTTGACACCTTAACAAAGGTTTTGCCTAATGTGTCATATTTCCTTGAGAACGGCGGTCTTGGTCAGTTCCTTGATAATTTGCTTGCTCCTCTTACAAAAATTATTGATGTTCTTAACAAATACGGGCTTAATGTTGACTCCATCATTGAATCCGCCGCAGGAAAATCACTTGGAGATTTGCTTGGCGGTATGCTTGGAGTAAGCGGACTTAAGCTTAATTTATCAGACTTAAGCAGTGTTAACATCCATAAATATTTAATTCCTATAGTTAATAAACTCCTTAAGGACAACGGCATTAACATTACTCTTCCGGATATTGATTGGTCTGCTCTTGCAAGTCTCGGCTCACAAAACGCCGTTTCAAGCGCAGCAGGCGGAAATACAATCAGAATAACAGCTAATCAGGGCCAGGTTTTGGTAGCGCTTCTCCGTTATGTAGAAACCGTATTAATTAATGATGCAGGCTCGATAAACATACTGTTAAGCGGAATTGACGCTATTAAGAACAATAAAACAATAAGCGCGATTTTGGACAGCATTTTTGCTCAAATAAGTACTGCGAACAGAGATGAAATCGTTCTTGCCGTATTTTATCTGCTTCTTCAGCAGCCCACAAATTCATTCTTTGACTACAGTGGATTTAAGTTTAAAGAATATGATTTCTCTTATCCCGAAACTGTTGATATTGAATTCCTAACCTCTATAGGTCCTATGCTGGACGGACTTATCAACGGACTTATCGACAACGGAGCCGGGCTGTCAAGCCTTGTTGTTTCAAGCCTTTATAAAGACGACATAATCAGTTCAATAGCTGTTGGTCTTTACGGAGCGGTTGAAGGCGTTAAGATAAATGATTCAATGAATCTTACACAGCTTCTTGCAGAAACCGGCATTGACTTCTCAACAAAGAATGTTGCCGCGCTCCTTACAGATAAGGATTACGGTCAGAAGTATTCAAGCGCAGCTAAAGTAATAGGAAGAGTTAATTCCTGGAGCAAAGTTAACGCAGACAGCCTTTCATGGGGCGTTAAGGACAGAGATACATTCCTTCATGCTCTTTGCGCGGTACTCCGCCCGCTTTACGGAGTGCTTGATGTGCTTCTCAACGATGCTTCGCTCGGATTATTCAATGTAATTTATCTTCCCGGTTCAGACGGATATACTTCTTCAATAGTTCCTCTTATGGAGGCGTTTGGTCTTTACAATATTAAGACTCAATATCAGTACAGAGAAGATATGACCAAAGAATATGACGCGATTCTTCTTGATATACTTAATCCTTTGATGGATAAAGTTGAAGATTTGCTCAACGCACCGATTCAAATACTTTGCGATATGCTTCCGAATTTTGCATTGTTCTTTGCAAACGACGGATTGCTTCAGCTGATTGAAAATCTGCTTGCACCTATAAACGCGCTGCTTGACGCGCTTGAACCTATCGCGGATGTAAACGATATTCTTGTTAAAGCAGGTCTTAACATAAACAAAGAGCTTTCAAATATCGGTCTTGTTGGCAGTAGTTATAAATTTGACATTTATGATTTAACAGCTTCACTTAAACCTTTAATAGGCGCAGACAATATTGTAAGCCTTCTTAATAAAGTTCTTGGAATGATTGATATAAACGGCTCAAAGCTTGGCATTGAATTAATGCCTATAGATTGGTTCCAGCTTGCTTCACACGGCGAGCTTATTAAGACAGATGCTTCACAGGCTTCAACATTTGACGGCAGAGTTTACGTTAAAGCCGATCAATCCGAAGTTCTCGTTGCGGTTTTCCGCTATTTGATTGAAACAATCAACTATAAGGATAACTACAATATCATCAGCGACCTTATAGGAGGCTTAATCGGAGATGCAGATTCAAGCACATCCGATATGGTAAATCAGATTTTGGAAATGCTTATCGGTGACACAGATAAGGTAGTCTCAGACCTTTGCGAATTACTTCAAGCTCTTGCTTAATATTGATATTTTTAAATTCAATATTGTTTGAAAAGCAGTATTTAAGGGCTCCCCTTTCACGGGGCGCCCTTTTTACTTTTAATTAATATGCTTAGCTGTTTATATAATTTAAATTTCACTTGTATATTAAGCGATTTTTTAGTATAATATTTTCAAATTGCTAATTTACTCGGTGGTGAAAAAATGCTCGGAAAATATTTAAGAGTCAGAGTGGTTAATCCCATCGGCTCTGTTGATAACGATACGGGCTATACTTATCCGCTGAATTACGGCTGTGTTTATGATTATGATAATTTAAATGCATTTGTTATGGGAATAGACCATCCTGTGCGTAATTTTGACGGCAGAGTTATAGCCACGCTGAACCCGAAAAACAGCGGGCGGCAAATTCTTATTTTAGCTCCGAAAAGTACGCGTTTTATAATAAACGATATTACAAAGTACATAAATGTTGAAAAAGATTTTTCGCAATATAAACTGGAATGCCTTTATGAAAGCAGCTGCGGCGCTGTTGTGTTTAGAGATATAAAAGGCGAAATACGATATTTGCTTATTAAAAATAAGCGTTCCGCCCATTGGGGATTTCCCAAAGGTCATATAGAGCAGGGCGAAACAAAAATTCAAACCGCCGTGCGCGAGGTTTTGGAAGAAACCGGTGTTCACGTTAAAATAATTAACGGATTTGAAAGTGTTTCCAAATATAAAATTCAAAATAAAATTGAAAAATGCGTTTCCATATTTGTTGGCACAACCTCGGATACTTTTACCTCGATTCAGCCTGAGGAAATTTCCGATTATATATGGCTTACATACGAAAGAGCATTAAGCATTTTAAAATTTGGAAATGACAAAAATATAATAAAATCTGCACACAAATTTTTAAATGAAAACAATTATATTTAGGAGAATATTTTATGCAGGAAATATGTAAAACAATGCAGGAATATTTAAGCACTCACGGTATTCCGGATTGGCTTGTTGTTTTTATAATTTCAGTAATGCCGGTGCTTGAATGCAGGCTTGGAATGTTTACCGCCATTGTGCTTTTGCAAATGAATCCGTTTGTTGGCTTCATAATAAGCTTTTTAGGCAATATTCTGCCAATCCCATTCATTCTTTTGCTGATTAACTGGATTTTCAGCATTTTAAAAAAAGCGCCGGGAATTAACAAAATAATTTTTTGGCTTGAAGAACACACTCTAAAAAAGCGCGATAAAATTGATAAATACGGGATTTGGGGACTGCTGATATTTGTGGCCGTTCCTTTGCCCGGAACAGGCGGATGGACCGGAGCTCTTTTAGCTTCCCTGCTTCAGCTTGATAAGAAGAAATCATTTGCGGTAATATCAATAGGGGTATTTATCGCGGGGCTTATAATAACGATTTTATCGCTTTTCATCGGCAATGCCGTATTTGGATAACTATGGATAAAGAACAGAAATATTTAATTGAATTAACAAAAAGCTTCATTTATAATGAAAAGCCTCATTTAAGCAGTGAAATTGATTACAGCAAATTATTTTCATATGCCGATGCTCATAATTTGTTGGGAGTTATTTACTGCACGGTAAATTCGGCGGAAAACAAAAGCATAATTCCGCCCGAATTATTTTCTGCTGTTCAGGAAAAATTTTTCAATATTATTTATATATCAAATCTTCAAATGCAGATTTATGAAGAAATCAAAGCTGCTTTTGCAGCCGCTGAAATTCGTTTTGTGCCCTTTAAGGGCGTTGTGCTCAGAGAAATATACCCATTCCCCGAAAGCAGGATTATGGGCGATATAGACGTTCTTATTGATTACAATAACAGGATTCCAGCCAAGGAAGCGCTTAAAAATGCCGGTTTTGTTTGCAAGGATTCAAACGGACCTGTTTGGAATTATACCAAAAACAGTGTTTTAATAGAGGTTCACACCTCTATTTTAAACGGCAAGGTAGGAAACAGTTCTTCACCTGAATATTTTAAAAATGCTGTGGATAAAGCGGAATTTAACGGATTTGAAGGTTCTTTGCCCGATCAGTATCATTTTGAATATCTTATAGCTCACACCGCGCATCACTTTTGGTTTTTCGGAGCGGGTATCAAGCTTATCCTTGATTTGGCGGCAATGATTAAAAACAAAAACATAAATATTCAGCAGGCGGTTGATGATTTATCCTCCTGCGGATTAGGTGAATTTTCAAAAAATATTTTAATCGTTTGCTTTAAATGGTATGAAGCGGGAACAGATTTTAAATATGATATTTCAAAAACCGAAAGTTTTCTTGTTTCTTATGGCGCTTTCGGAACAAAAGGCAGAAATTCTGCGGCGGTAGTTGCAAGAAAAGATTTGGAAGACGGTAAAAA
>JAJBVR010000014.1 GCA_020859725.1 Clostridiales bacterium
CCAAGAGACAGTCTTGTGGTTTTTACCGGCCTTTCCGGTTCGGGAAAATCAAGCCTTGCTTTTGATACTATATATGCCGAAGGTCAGAGAAGATATGTTGAAAGCCTTTCATCATATACAAGGCAGTTTTTGGGGCAAATGGAAAAGCCGGATGTTGATTACATAGAGGGTTTAAGCCCGGCAATTTCAATAGATCAAAAAACAACCTCAAAAAATCCTCGCTCAACAGTGGGCACCGTAACGGAAATTTATGATTATTTAAGGCTTTTGTATGCAAGAATAGGAATACCTCACTGCCCGGTATGCGGCAGGGAAATCACACAGCAAACGGTTGATCAAATTGTTGACAAAATACTTTCTTATGATGATTCAACTAAAATTCAGATTTTGGCTCCTATAGTAAGAGGTCGAAAGGGCGAATATGTTAAGGAGCTTGACGATGCCAGAAAATCAGGCTTTTCAAGGGTCAGGATTGACGGAAGTATTTATGATCTGTTTGAGGAAATAAAGCTTGATAAAAATAAAAAGCATAATATTGAAATTGTGGTTGACAGGCTTGTTGTTAATAATAGCATTCGCAGCAGATTAACGGACAGTATAGAAACTGCCACGCATCTTTCAAAGGGCACAGTAATATGCAATGTAACGGATAAAGGCGATGAGCTTTTTTCTTTGGATTACGCTTGCCCGGAGCACGGGGTTTCGATAGAGGAAATGAGCCCGAGAATGTTTTCTTTCAATAATCCGTACGGAGCATGCAAAAGATGCTCCGGCTTAGGCACGTTTATGGAAGTTGACGAGCAGCTTGTTATTCCAAATAAAAAACTTTCGATAAATCAGGGCGCTGTTAAGGCAAGCGGATGGAATGTTGCGGACGGTTCTTCAATAGCAAAAATGTATTTTGAGGCTCTGGCTCAGGAATACGGATTTTCTCTTGATATGCCTGTAGAAATGCTTCCCAAAGAAGGCGTCAGAGCTATTCTTTACGGCACAAACGGTAAAAAAATCAAGATGAAGCGCGTAACATCTTACGGGTACGGAACATATATGAACGATTTTGAGGGCGTTATTAATAATTTAAAACGCAGATACTCTGAAACATCATCGGAATGGGCAAAATCCGATATTGAATCGGTTATGGTTTCATCGGTGTGTCCGGAATGTAAAGGTGCAAGGCTTTCGCCGATAAGTCTTGCTGTTACTGTTGGCGGAAAAAATATATATGAATTTTGTGAAATGTCTGTTTCGGAAGAGCTTGAATTTATTCATAATCTTGTTCTAACGGAAAAAGAGCAGCTTATTGGAAATTTGATTATCAGTGAAATAAATGAGCGTTTAACATTTCTTAATTCCGTTGGTCTTGAATATCTTTCTCTTGCAAGGGAAGCCGCTACGCTTTCGGGCGGTGAGGCTCAAAGGATAAGGCTTGCAACGCAAATAGGTTCTTCGCTTATGGGGGTGCTTTATATTCTTGACGAGCCGTCTATAGGGCTTCATCAGAGGGACAACGAAAAATTACTCGGCACACTTCGCCACCTGCGTGATTTGGGCAACACTCTCATTGTTGTAGAACACGATGAGGATACCATGAGAGCGGCGGATTATATTGTTGATATAGGTCCGGGAGCAGGTGTTAACGGCGGAGAACTTGTTGCCGCGGGAAGTGTTGAAGATATAATAAACTGTGAAAAATCAATAACCGGGCAATATCTTTCCGGCCGTCGTTCAATTCCTGTGCCGGCTGAACGCAGAGCGGGAAACGGACATAAACTGGTTGTTTTGGGCGCGAGTGAAAACAATTTAAAAAATGTTGATGTTGAAATACCGCTTGGAAAATTTGTTGCCGTAACAGGTGTTTCGGGCTCGGGAAAATCAAGTTTGGTTAACGAAATTATTTACAAATATCTTGCCAATGTTTTGAATAACGCAAAAAAAAGACCGGGAAAATTCAAAAGAATTAAAGGTACGGAATTTCTTGATAAAGTAATAGATATTAATCAATCGCCAATCGGAAGAACTCCAAGATCAAATCCTGCCACATATACGGGCGTGTTTAACGATATAAGAGAATTATTTGCTTCCACACCGGATGCAAAGGTAAGGGGATACAAGGCAAACAGATTTTCATTTAACGTTAAAGGCGGCAGATGCGAGGCATGCCAGGGTGACGGAATTGTCAAAATTGAAATGCATTTTCTTGCGGATATTTATGTTCCCTGCGAAGTTTGCGCGGGTCATAAATATAACCGTGAAACGCTTGAAGTGAAATTTAAGGGCAAAAATATATTTGATGTTCTTGAAATGACGGTGGATGAGGGACTTGAATTTTTTAAACAGCAGCCTAAAATTTATAAAAAACTTAAAACGCTTTCTGATGTGGGGCTGGGATATATAAAAATAGGTCAGCCGGCCACAACCTTGTCGGGCGGTGAAGCACAGCGCGTTAAGCTTGCAACAGAGCTTATGAAACGTTCCACGGGGAAAACAATTTATATTTTGGACGAGCCCACCACAGGGCTTCACACTGCCGATGTGCACAAGCTTACGGATGTTCTTAACGCACTTGCAGACGGCGAAAATACGGTTTTGGTAATAGAGCATAATTTGGATGTTATAAAAACGGCGGATTATATAATTGATTTGGGTCCCGAAGGGGGAAAGGGCGGCGGACAAGTTATCGCGGTTGGTTCTCCGGAGGAAATCATAGCGTCAAAAATTTCATACACGGCAAAATATTTAAAACCCTTGATTGATAAAGGAAATGTGTTAAATAAATAATTTTGAAATAAGTAAAAACTCCTCACGTTAAATCAAACCGTGAGGAGTTTTTACTTATTTTTATTTGTGTGTTTTGATTCTTTTTAACGCGTTTTTTCAAGTCTTGAAACCTGTGCCTGTGAAATTCCCACTTCTTTGGCAACCTCCATTTGTGTTTTTCCCTGCATAAATCTGAGATAAAGTATATTTTGTTCTCTTTTATCAAGATTTTTAATTTCATCTTTAATCATTATCTCGTCAATCCAGTCACTGTCTGTATTATTGTCGCCAACCTGATCCATAACGTATATTGTGTCTCCGCCGTCATTATAAACAGGGTCATACAGAGAAACAGGGTCAACGATTGCTTCAAGGGCAAGAACAACATCACTTTTTTTCATTCCAAGCTCCTGTGCAATTTCCTCAATAGTAGGTTCTTTTTTATTTTTATTTGTAAGATTTTCTTTAATCCGCATTGCCTTATAAGCAGTGTCTCTCATACTTCTGCTTACTCTTATCGGGTTGTCATCGCGCAGATATCTTCTTATTTCTCCTATACACATTGGCACCGCGTATGTTGAAAAGCGAACGTCTAAATCCAAGTTAAAATTGTCTATTGCTTTTATTAAGCCTATAACTCCAACCTGAAACAAATCATCCGGCGTTTCTCCTCTGTTTTGAAAACGCTGAATAACGGAAAGCACAAGCCTTAAATTACCTTTTATCAATTCGTCTCTTGCGTTTTTATCTCCCTGCCTTGCTTTTTTAATAATTCTATTTTTTCACTTTCTTTAAGCACCTTAATATCATTGGTATTGATACCGCATATTTCAACTTTGTTGTATTGCATACATAACCCACCATTTCTTTAATTATGTACGCAATTATTATTGTCACAAAATCCGTAACGTAAAATATAATATAAGTATATTTAATTTTTTATTAGTTTTGAAACATAAAAAACAACCCATAGATTACCGAGTATCTTAAAGCGGCGAAGCCCGGTTTACAATGAGTTGTTTTTGATTAGTTTAATTATTGGTTTTTATTATTCGGCAGTTGTGGTGTCAGCTGCCTCGGTTGTGCTTTTAGCGCTGTCTATCAAATCCTGTAAAGATTTTTGATTTAAGGAAGTAACACTGTCAAATTTTGTTGCGTCCTTATCTTTAAACTGAGTACCGTTTTGCTCAATTAAAGTCAAGGAAAGAGTGCCGCCTACAATTGAATACTTATAAACTACAGTTTGACCCGTTACGGTATTAATAAGAGAAAGTCTGTCACCCTGAACAGAATAATCGCCGTCAAAACTGAATGTTGAAATATAAGAACTGTAGGTACCGTCATCATAAAATTCATATGCAGAAAGGCCTGGCGCTTCGCGGCTTTGCCATTTTCCTACAAGCTTGCCCTGATTGATTTCACCTGCAATATATGATACGGGATTAATATCGTTTACTGCGAATATTACCGCCGAAGCTATTGCACACACGGCAATAACAGCCGCTACAACAATAATTATAACCTGTTTGGTTGTAAAATCCTTTTTTAACTTTATTTTCTTCAGTGAAAATTTTTTCTTTTTTTCGGAATTATTTCCATTTTCTTCAACGGGCTCAATATTTGTTCCGTCTTCGGAAACGTTACTGAGTTCATTGTTTATTTCGTTGTCTATTTCCTTAGAAATATCATCATTTAAATTGCTCATTATGCCTTCAATCCTTTTTTTCTCAAAAGTGCGTCAATTCTTCCGGATGAGTCAAGCAGGGAAGAAACAGATAAATCGTGATTAAGAGTATCAAGAAAATAAGCTATGTATTTTGAAAGCTCAACCGACTGATACCAATCTCTTGAAAGAAGCTCGGGTGACTGATAAACTCCGTTAGTTGTGAAAACCCTTTCAATTACATGATTTTTGTAGGCTTTATCAAAAACTTCAAGCCCGTTGGCAAAAAGACCGAATGTTGTGCAAACAAAAATTCTTGCCGCTCCGAGATCTTTCAGCTTTTGTGCAACCTCCAGCATTGATTCTCCGGAAGAAATCATATCGTCAACAACAATTATATCTTTTCCGTTAACCGAATCGCCGAGATACCGGTGTTCAACTATTGGGTTTCTTCCGTTGACAACTTTTGTGTAATCCCTTCTTTTATAAAACATTCCTAAATTTACACCAAGCTGCGTTGCAAAAAAGATGCATCTGTTCATAGCTCCCTCATCTGGAGAAATAACCATTAAATGTTCTTTGTCAAATTTAACATCATTTACCGAATTTACAATGGATTTAATCATCTGATATGTTGGAATAACATTTTCAAATGACTTGTGCGGAATCGCATTCTGAACCCTTTGATCGTGTGCATCAAACGTGATAATGTTTTCAACTCCCAAATGTACCAGCTCCTGAAGCGCCATAGCGCAGTCAAGTGATTCACGGCTTGCTCTTCTGTGCTGGCGTCCTTCATAAAGCATCGGCATTATAACGGAAATCCTTTTTGCTTTTGATGAAGCGGCTGAAATTACTCTTTTTAAATCGGCATAGTGGTCATCGGGTGATTTAGGCACTGTCATACCGTACATATTATAAGTAACACTGTAATTAAAGCAATCCGTAATGATATAAAGGTCATGTCCTCTTACTGTATCATTAATTACCGCTTTTCCCTCGCCGCTTCCGAACCTGGGATTTGAAATGCTTATCTTATAAGATTCTCTCTGATAGCCGTAAAAAGCTATTGTTCCCTGGTGCTCGATTGCCTGTGTTTTTCTCCATTCAACAAGGTATTTGTCAACCTTGTCTGCCAGCGCCTCACAACCCGGCATAGCAATAATACCGAGGGGACCGTAAGGGATTGTTTGAACTGATTCTGCCATTAATCTTGCCATTTATAATTCCTGTAGGTAGCCTTTCCGCCCACATGTGAAGCGGAGAATAGGCTGAAATGCGCCTGCTGTGGGCATCGCATGGCACATATGCCGATTTAAAAAATAAATCGTGAATGCATTAATTTTGCATTTTCTCCCGCTCTTCACAAATAATTTAATCACGCTGTTATTTTACAACATTTTATATATATTGTAAATAATTTTTTTAACTTTTTATCAATTTGTTATTATTTGCCTTTTTCTTTTTGCGTATAACAATATATGCCGATGTGAGCGCCAAAACAGCGGCGGCGCTTACGGCAGTTCCCGCCGCAAGCCCTTTAGGCTTATAAATATATTCCACAGTATGCTCGCCCTTCTCAATCATAACGCCCAGCTGGCAGTCTCCGATTTTGATTGTATCTGCCTTTTCGCCGTCAATATAAACGCTCCATCCGCTGTCATAAGGAATGGAAGAATAAAGAATTTTGCTGCCGCTTGATTTAATTGTTCCGGTAATTTTAGTATCGGTGGCTTTCTCGGCTCTAAAAGCCTCTGCCGAAAGAGCGCCGTAACCTGCGTCCAACATCTCCTTATTAACACTGTAAGCATAAATTTCATAGCTTGATTCGCCGGTATCAATTCCGCCGCAGTCAAGCGAAATATTAAATTCATCACCTGATTCGGCATATCCTAAATCAATTATATACGGCGTTTCAATGCTGTATGAATATTGTTTGTCATTTTTTGAAACCGTTATGCTTTTAATATCACTGCTTGTTAAATATATATACAGATTTCCGGATACCGCGGCGCTTGCCGTGATTTCAACGCTTGAATATGAGCTGTTTGCGTCTTTTTCAATCCATTGTGTTCCGTTATCGCTGATTTCATCTCCTTTTAAAGCAATAAAGCTTGTTGATTTATATTTTACACTTTTAAATACATCCGAATATCCGGTTGCCAATGTGAAGAAATCATTCTGAACGCGGAAAGGATCTCCCTCAGCAGTATTCCAGGCTTCAACCGCGGAATTTACGCAGAATATTTTCGGAAGGTAATAATCGTTTTCAAACACAGTTATTCCCGTGTCGGAATTATCATAATATCTTGTATAAAGTTGAGTTGAGGGTCTTACCTGCTCATTTCTGTAAATAAGATATTTTATGTTATACATCATATTGTAAACAGGAGTTTGTATGTTGTAAGTATAACTGTTTATCCTGTTTCCGTACATTCCGAGGCTGTATTGCAGTCCTGAATAATTTTCATACGCCATTGATGAAAAAGCGCTCATTCCGCTGTAGCCGTATAAGCAGGGATCCATTCTTGTGTTTAAGCTGCACAGCTCCATTCTGTAATCCGAATCATCGCTGTTTTCAACATATGAAACGGCTTCACGGTATTTATCATAATTTTCAACATAGCTGCTTTGCTTCTGATTAAAATTAAAAGCGGCGGGGTCGGCAATAATTACTTCACAAAATGTAACTGCTATAATTAATACGGACGCAACTGTTTTGGCAAAATTCTCTTTCTTTAATAAATAGAGAACTCCCGTCCAGATAATTATAAAAGCAAGGGTTGTGTAGATTGA
>JAJBVR010000036.1 GCA_020859725.1 Clostridiales bacterium
GTTGAAGAGGCTAAGCGCTGCTTAAACTGTAAGAACCGCCCGTGTGTTTCGGGCTGCCCAGTAAATATTGCAATTCCGGATTTTATTGCTCTTACAGCAGAAGGAAAATTTGAAGAAGCATACCGGGTTATTGCTAAAATCTCGGCTCTTCCCGCCGTTTGCGGCAGAGTTTGCCCCCAGGAAACTCAATGCGAATCAAAATGCGTGCGCGGAATTAAAGGCGATGCAGTCGCCATAGGCAGGCTTGAAAGGTTTGTTGCCGATTATCATAACAATCATGTTTGCGAAAAGAAAGTTGATATTAAGAAAAACGGCAAAAAAGTTGCCGTTATCGGCTCGGGTCCGAGTTCGTTAACCTGCGCCGGAGATTTGATTTTAAAGGGCTATGACGTAACTGTTTTTGAGGCTCTTCACATTGCCGGCGGAGTTCTTGTTTACGGGATTCCGGAATTCAGGCTCCCAAAATCAATAGTTGCAAAGGAGATTGACGGCCTTAAAGCTCTCGGAGTAGATTTTGAAACGAATGTGGTTATAGGAAAAAGTATTTCCGTTGATGATATTCTTGAAAAATATGACGCCGTGTTTATAGGCTCCGGAGCGGGGCTTCCCAGATTTATGGGTATAGAGGGAGAAAATTTAAAGGGCGTCTATTCCGCAAACGAATTTCTTACCAGAATAAATCTTATGAAAGCATATAAGCCGGACAGCCGCACGCCTGTTCAGCGCGGTCACAGGGTTGCCGTTGTCGGCGGGGGAAATGTGGCGATGGATGCCGCGCGCTGTGCAATTCGCTTGGGCGCGGAAAAAGTTTACATTATTTACCGCCGTTCGATGGAAGAAATTCCCGCAAGAGCAGAGGAAGTGGAGCACGCGCTGGAAGAACAGATTGAATTTAAAACATTAACCAATCCAGTCAGAATTATAGGAAATGAAGACCATAATGTTTGTGCTGTGGAATGTGTTGATATGGAGCTGGGCGAACCTGATTCGTCAGGCAGAAGAAGGCCGGTTGAAATCAAGGGCAGCGAACATAAAATTGATGCGGACTGCGTTATTATTGCCATAGGCACTTCGCCAAATCCGCTTATTAAAGCCACAACGGCAGGGCTTGAGGTTGATAAAAGAGGCTGCATTGTTGCGGATGAAAACGGCCAAACCTCAAGGAAAGGAGTGTTCGCCGGCGGAGATACCGTAACAGGGGCTGCCACGGTTATTAAGGCAATGGGAGCCGGCAAGGCTTCCGCCGCGGCAATAGATGAATATTTAAAAAATAAATAAATATTACACTTAATATTTAAAAGGTCTGAAGTTTCAGGCCTTTTTTATTTTGCCGAATATGTTGAATATTACCGATGACTGTTTTAAATGAATATTTTTTCAAAACGGTCAAAAACAGTCAAAAAATTATACAGATTTCCGAATAATTCACTTGAAATTCAAATTTTAATTGTTAAAATGAACGAAAATGCACGAAAGTATTGACTATTTATGATTGAATTGCTAAAATTTAACTGTAATTTAAAGCTAATTAAAGATTTTTTCGGGGAATTAATATGATTAATCAGGAAAGAAAAAATTATATTTTAAAAGAAATTTCTGAAAGAGGCGCGGTAAGTGTAAATGAATTAACAAAAAAATTAGGCGCTTCAGAATCAACAATCAGGCGAGATTTAATAGAACTTTCAAAAAAGGGAATTATTAATAAAGTACACGGAGGAGCTACAGTCAAAAAAAATCAATATCTTTCATTTGAGGCGGATGTGCGGGAAAGAGTAATGGAAAATATTGATGAAAAGAAAAAAATAGCTTCTTATTGTGCCACACAGATTAATGATGATGATTTTGTTTATCTTGACGCGGGAACAACCACGTTTTATATGATTGATTTTATAAATCCGCAGTGCAGGGCAACATTTGTTACAAACGGCATTGGCCATGCGCTTGAGCTTCTGAGAAAAGGCTTCAAGGTTTATGTTTTGGGCGGAGAGCTTAAAAAAACCACCGAAGCGGTGGTTGGCTTAATGGCGGCAAGAAATATTCACGATTTTAATTTTACCAAAGCGTTTATCGGCACAAACGGTATTTCGGAAACACGCGGATTTACAACACCGGATACGGAGGAGGCTTTTGTTAAAGCCGCGGCTGTGGAAAATTCATTTGTTTCTTATGTTATTGCGGATTCCACAAAATTCGGCAAAATATTTTCGGTTAGATTTGCCTCAATAGATACCGCGTGCATAATTACAGATAAAGAGCCGGAGGAAAGTTATAAGAATAAAACGGTTATCAAAGTTATAAATTAGTATTTCAGGGGGGGTGTTTAATTTGATTTATACCGTAACGTTTAATCCTGCTCTTGATTATGTAATGAAAGTTGAAAAGCTCAGGTTTGATGATATTAACAGAACCTGCGGCGAGGAGCTTCATTACGGAGGCAAGGGAATTAATGTTTCCGTTATTCTTTCAAGGCTCGGAATTGAAAACAGGGCGCTTGGATTCAAAGCGGGATTTACGGGAATTAAGCTTCAGCAAATGCTTGAGCAGGATGGAATCAAAACTGATTTTATTGACTTGAAAAACGGCAGCACAAGAATAAATGTTAAAATAAAGGCGGAAACAGAGCTTGATATTAACGCCGCCGGACCGCCTGTAAGTAAGGAAGATATTGATAAACTGTTTAATCAAATCGATTGCGTAAGAAGCGGCGATACAATAATTCTTGCAGGAAGCGTTCCCGGCGCTTTACCGTCTGATATTTACGAAAAAATTCTTGAAAAAACATCGGCAAAAGGCGTTTACGCGGTTGTTGATTCAACAGGGGAGCTGCTTTTAAATGTCTTAAAGTTTCATCCGTTTTTAATTAAGCCTAATAATTTTGAATTGGGCGATTTATTCGGCGTTAAGATTGAAACTGAGGATGAAATAGTTGAATACGCAAAAAAGCTTCAGGAAATGGGCGCGGTAAACGTACTTGTTTCCAGAGGAAAAGACGGCGCAATTCTTATTGATGAAAAAGGGAAAAAATATTCCGTGGGCATAATTCCCGGAAAACCTCTGAATTCGGTAGGCTGCGGCGATTCAATGGTTGCAGGCTTTGTTGCCGGATATATGGAAAAGCAGGATTATTCTTATGCGTTAAGGCTTGGAGCCGCATGCTCAAACGCCACCGCGTTTTGCTACAGCCTTGCGGAAAAAAGCGGCATAATGAATGCCTTTGAAAAATTAGAAGTTATAGGTCAAAATTAATAATTAACGGAGGGGTATATTATGAGAATTATTGACTTATTAAAGCCGGAGGCAATAATGCTGAATGTTGCCATTACTTCAAAGTATGACGCGATAAGCGCACTTGTCGCGCTTCATGATTCAGCCGGCAATCTTAATGACAAAGACTAATATAAAAAAGCAATTCTTGCCAGGGAAGCACAGGGTACAACCGCTATAGGCGAGGGAATAGCCGTTCCTCATGCCAAAACGGACGCGGTTAAAGCGCCGGCGCTTGCGGCAATAACCGTCAAGGGCGGAGTTGATTACGGCGCGCCGGACGGAAAACCGTCTGATGTTTTGTTTATGATTGCGGCGCCGCCCGAGGGTGATGTTCATCTTGAAATTCTTTCAAGGCTTATGGTTATGCTTATGGATGAGGATTTTGTTGCCAAATTAAGAGCGGCAGAAAGCGCGGATGAATTTCTTGATGTAATAAATAAGCAGGAAATTATTAAATATCCTGATGAGGCAAAGAAAGAAGAAACGCAAAAGGGAAAATATCGTGTTTTGGCGGTTACGGCGTGCCCAACCGGAATAGCGCACACATATATGGCGGCGGAAGCGCTTGAAAAAGCCGGCGAAAAATTGGGATATTCTCTGAAAGCCGAAACAAACGGAAGCGGCGGAGCCAAAAACGTGCTTACCAAAAAAGAAATAGCGGAGTGCGACGGAATTATTGTTGCCGCCGATAAAAATGTTGAAATGGCACGTTTTGACGGTAAAAAAGTGCTTAAAACAAATGTGTCTGCGGGAATTAATAAACCTGAAGAGCTTATTCATAAGATTATTGAGGGAAAAGTTCCGACATATCATCATAACGGCGAGAAAGACGAATCGGATGAATATGAGGAAGAAAAGGAAAGCTTCGGTCATCAAGTTTATAAGCATCTTATGAACGGTGTTTCCCATATGCTGCCGTTTGTTGTGGGCGGAGGCGTTCTTATTGCTCTTGGATTTCTTATTGATACGATTGCAGGAAATGCAGGAGCGGGAAGTGAATTCGGAAGTAAAAACGCTGTGGCGGCAGTAGTATTTTGGATTGGTAAAGCGGCGTTTTCATTTATGCTTCCCATTTTAGCCGGGTATATATCACAGTCTATAGCGGACAGACCCGGATTGCCCCGGTATTGTGGGCGGTTATCTTGCCACAACCGGCGCAACTCTTTCATCTCCCACAGGCGATGACACTGCTGTTTCTGGCTTTCTGGGAGCGCTGCTGGCGGGCTTTGTTGCCGGTATCATTGTTAACCTGCTTAAAAAAGCTTTTTTCCTGGCTTCCGAAATCTATGGACGGAATTAAACCTGTATTTTTATATCCGCTTTTCGGAACTTTGCTTATAGGCTTGTTTATGCTTCTTATAAATCCTGTTGTGGGTTTAATAAATACATCGCTTTCAAACGGGCTTTCCAGCCTGGGCGATACAAGCAAAATCTTGCTTTCCGTTGTTCTGGCGGCAATGATGTCCATTGATATGGGCGGCCCTTTCAACAAAGCCGCATATGTTTTCGGAACGGCTGCTATAACGGACGGAAACACATGGATTATGGCCGCGGTTTTGATAGGCGGTATGGTGCCTCCTATCGCAATTGCGCTTGCAACTACTCTCTTTAAAAACAGATGGACCAAAGAGGAATTGAAAAGCGGCCCGGTTAACTATCTTATGGGGCTTTGCTTCATAACGGAAGGCGCAATTCCTTACGCGGCGTCAGACCCGCTCAGGGTTATTCCGTCCTGTATGGTAGGTTCGGCGGTTGCCGGAGCGGTTTCTGCCCTTTTCGGATGCACCTGCCCTGCGCCGCACGGAGGAATATTTGTGTTCGCGGTGGTTGATCATCCTTTCGGTTATTTGATTGCCTTGGTTGCCGGTTCGGTTGCCGGAGCGCTCATGCTGGGGCTTCTTAAAAAGAAAAAACAGCGCAGGTTAAATAAAATTATGAATCAGAGGTAATTGTTATGGTTAGTAAAACGGTTAAAGTTGCGGATAAAATGGGATTTCATATGAGACCCGCAAATATTTTTGTTACTGAAATGTCTAAATTTTCATCTGAAATCACTTTGGTGGCAGGTGAAAAGAAAATAAACGGCAAAAGCATTATGAATATAATGGCTGCCTGCATAAAATACGGTACGGAAGTTACAATAGAATGCAGCGGCGATGATGAAAATGAAATGCTTGAAAAAGCCGCGTCAATGATAGAAAGTGGTATGGATGAATAAGATTAAGGGAATTGCCGTGTCAGAGGGATACGGAATCGGAAACGCCGTTGTAATTAAAGAGCTTAATCTTGATTATTCCGATGTTGAATTTTCAAATTCGGAAAATGAATGCCGCCGTCTTGATGAAGCGGTTTCCGAATATCTTCATTCAACAAAAAAGCTTGTTGAATCATTAAAGAAAGAAGCCGGCGAAAAAAACGCGGAAATTCTTGAGGGGCATTTGGTTATGCTTAATGACCCGTTTATGATAGGTCAGATGAAAGAAAATATCAGCGCGGGAATGACCGCGGAAGCGTCTGTTGATTCTGTATGTTCTATGTTTCATCAAATGTTTTCCGCGGCGGAGGATGAGCTTACACGCCAAAGGGCAACGGATGTTAACGATATTAAAAACAGCCTTTAAAGATTTTGCTTGGCAAAGAGGAAACAGATATTTCTTCGGTTAAAAAGGGTTCAGTTCTTATAGCTTCCGATTTTACGCCTTCAATGACTTCTAAAATAAATAAAGATAATGTTGAAGCCATAATAGGCGAGGTGGGCGGAGTAACGTCCCACAGCGCGATTATTGCCAGAGCAATGGGTATTCCGTGTGTTCTTGGCGTAAAAAAACGCGGAAAAAATTTTTGAAAACGGTGAATTTATTA
This sequence comes from Clostridiales bacterium, assembly GCA_020859725.1. Taxonomy (GTDB): domain Bacteria; phylum Bacillota; class Clostridia; order Oscillospirales; family Acutalibacteraceae; genus Eubacterium_R. Next base: position 6,130 of record JAJBVR010000036.1, read on the forward strand.
TTGTGGACGCGGTTAAAGGCGAAATTATTTCAGGCGCCGATTCCGAGAGCACAAAACTCTATACCGATTTAAAAAAGCAGGAGGAAAAAGAGCGCCTGAGCCTTAAAGAGTATATAAACAGAAAAACCGTTACAAAAAGCGGGCTCCAAAAGGCTGTGTATTCAAACATTGCCAAGGCGGAGGATGTTCATAACGCCGTTGTAAACGGAGCTGAGGGAATAGGCCTTTTCAGAACGGAGTTTCTTTATATGGACAGAAATGAGGCTCCCGGCGAGGATGAGCAGTTTGAGGCGTACAGCACTGTTGCCAAGGCGATGGGCGGAAAAGAGGTTATAATCCGCACATTGGATGTGGGCGGAGATAAAAATATAGATTATCTTAATATTGAAAAAGAAGATAATCCGTTTATGGGGCTAAGGGCAATTCGCTATTGCTTAAAAAACAGAGAATTGTTTAAAATCCAGCTGAGAGCCCTTTTGAGAGCCGCATGTTACGGAAACATAAAAATTATACTTCCTCTTGTTTGCACTGTTGATGAAGTGCTTCAGGCAAAGAGAATTTTAGAGGAATGCAAAGCCGAATTGTATAACAGCGGCGTGCAATACAAAGATGATATAAAGCTGGGAATAATGATTGAAACTCCCGCAGCCGTTTTGATTTCTGATGAGCTGGCTAATTTAGTTGATTTCTTCAGCATTGGCACAAATGACTTAACCGGCTATACCATGGCGGCGGACAGAGGCAACAGAGAAGTTTCTTATCTTTATGATTCAAATAACACGGCTGTTCTTAAAGCAATAGAGCTTACTATTAAAAACGCAAACGCGGCAAAAATTCCTGTTGGAATGTGCGGGGAAGCGGCAGCAGACCCAAAGATGATTCCTTTGCTTTTAAAATGGGGGCTGGATGAATTTTCTGTTTCAACCTCACGCGTTTTGAAAACAAGAAAAATAATTTGCCAAAGCGAATAGAGTAAATTTAATTTGTTTAAGCGTTTTCGGATTTGCTTTGCCAAACATTCAATTTTAATCCGGGTGAATATACAATGTAAGTGCAACAGTCAAAAAGACGAAAAAGAATGACT
>JAJBVR010000047.1 GCA_020859725.1 Clostridiales bacterium
AAATCCTCAAGGCTTCAGCCAAAGATTCAAAAAATTCAAAAGAAATATAATATTCAGGGTATAAGCGATCCGAGAGAGCGCCAAAAAGCTCAGCAGAAAATGAATGAGGAAATGCAGGATCTTTACGCCCGTGAAGGTCATAATCCCATGCAAATGGGCTGCGGAACAATGATTTTTCAGATGGTATTCCTTATGGGTATCGTGGGAATTATCTATTATCCTCTTTCTTATGTTATAAATATGCCCAATATAGGCGATTTTTCGGACGAGCTTACGGCGTTTGTTCAAAACTTTTTGGGAACGAGCGGAAAAACTTTTTCATATCTTCAGCTTTCAATACTTGAAAATTGGGCGGATATGAAAAGCGGACTTGTTGAGCAGTTCCCAACCCTTTTTACACCGGATAAGGTTGCGGACATTGAAGCGTTCAGGAAAGGTATGTTTTTGGGCGGGTTGGATCTGACTGTAATTCCGCACTGGAAAGACGGACTTATTGTTTTAATACCTATTTTTTCTTTATTAACATCAATAGGCTCAACTATTATTTCAACTCTTATTCAAAGAAAGAATAATCCCGCCGCGGCTCAGCAAATGGGAAGCATGATAATAATGATGCTTATGATGCCGCTGTTTTCATTCTATATTTCTTTTAGGGTACCCGCGGCAGTAGGCTTTTACTGGATTGTATCAAACGTTGTGGCTATTTTCCAGCAGTTATTTATTGCAAAATTTTATCCGCCGCGAAAGAGTCAGGCAAAGCTTATGATTGAAAACACCATTGAACGCCGCTCCAGAGAGGCCAGCGTAAAAAAATATTAAACAATCAATAATGATATAATTTAATTTTGTTACCGTCGTTTTGATTTCAACCGGCTCACGGGTTGAAATTATTGTATATTTGATGAGTGAGAAGAAAGGCAATTTATATGAAGTATGAATTTATAGGCAATGGAAAAACCCGTGAAGAAGCTTCCGAATCGGCAAAAGCGCTGCTTATGTCTGCGCTTGCAAAGGACGGAACAACCGCTCCTAATTCAGCGGAAATTCACGAGGAAGTTATAGCCTTGCCGAAAAAGAAAATATTGGGTTTGTTCGGCGGAAGCGACGCCGAGGTTAAGGTTAGCTTTGAAACAGCTAAGGATGCCAAAAAACCGCAGCAGAAAAAGAACAAAGCATCAAATTCAAATGCTAAAAAGAATGCGGTTTCGAAACCATCAGCACCGAAACAGGCGGAGCGCGGTGGCAAAACCGAAGTGTGCGGAGCGGAACCCATTAGAAAAAATGAAAATAAGAATGAAGATAATCAACCGAAAATTACAGAAGCCGATATTGATATGAATGCGGCAATTTCATATTTTTCGGAAATGATAAAAGGCCTTAAGGTGGAGGACGCTGAAATCAAAGGCGCTGTTGTTGACGGAATGCTTGAAATTTCCGTTGACAGCGAAGACTGCGGGATTATAATAGGCCGCAGAGGCGAAACGCTGGATGCGCTTCAGTATCTTACAAGTCTGGCTGTTAAAAAGATAAGCGGCAGATATGTGCGTGTTGTGCTTAATGTTGCAAATTATCGTGAAAAAAGAACCCAGGCAGTGCAGGAGCTTGCACGCAAAAATGCCGAGTTTGTGCTTCGTACGGGCAGACGGCACACCTTTGAGCCAATGAGCCCTTACGAAAGAAGGATTATTCATACCACTGTGCAGGAATATGACGGTGTTGAATCAATGTCTATTGGTTTCGGGGCGGACAGACGTGTTGTTATTCAGCCTGCAGGCGGAGTTAAATATCATCCCGCCGGCAATTCTTCAAGAAGGCATTCCGGTTCCGAAAGATCTTCTCAGAAACAGGCGGCTCAAAAGGATTTCACTAAGTTTGGTAAAATAGAAGTAAATAAGGACTGATTTCTTTATTGATTCGGCAAAGGTGGAATTTATTCCACCTTTTCTTAATATACGGTTTCGCGGGAAAGGACAGGCAAATGGAAAAAACTATTGCAGCTTTGGCTACCGGAAATTCAGCCGGAGGAATAGGCGTTATAAGAATAAGCGGAAGCGAAGCAATAACCATTGCCGGCAAGATATTTAAACCGGCGGACGGCTCTTTTTTAAATTCTATTAAAGGGTATCGGGCTAAATACGGAAATGTAATTTATAAAAATGAAAAAATAGATAATGCCGTTGCGCTTGTTTTCAGGGCGCCGAAAAGCTATACGGGCGAAAATGCTGTTGAAATTTCTGTTCACGGCGGGATTTTTATTGTTCAGAAAACACTGGAAGCCGTTTTCGATGCCGGAGCGTATCCCGCCGAACCGGGCGAATTTACCAAAAGGGCTTTTTTAAACGGAAAAATGGATTTAACGCAGGCAGAAAGCGTGGCGGATTTGATTTCCGCCGGCGGAGACGCGGCGGCAAAAGCATCCTTTAATATGCTTCAGGGCGCTTTAAGCGAAAAAATCAATAATGTGCTTGATAAGCTGATGGATTCTTCGGCGCTTATGGCGGCGTGGGTGGATTATCCCGATGAGGAAATTCCGCAGCTTGATGAAGCTTCTTTGAAAGAAACTCTGCTTAATTCTGAAAAAGAGCTTGAGGAACTGCTTAAATCGTATGACGCGGGTCAGATAATTACACAGGGAATTGACGCGGCAATAGTCGGCAGGCCGAATGCGGGTAAATCAACTCTTATGAATTTAATGGCAGGCAGAGAAAAAAGTATAGTAACAGATATTGCGGGGACAACACGTGATATTGTTGAAGAAAGCGTGAAGCTTGGAGAGGTTGCTCTTCATTTAAGCGATACGGCGGGACTGAGAACGAGCAATGACGCCGTTGAATCAATAGGAATTAAAAGAGCGTATGAAAAAATAGAAAACGCCGCGTTGATTATTGCGGTTTTTGACAGCTCAGCGCCTTTGAATGAAGATGACTTTAAACTTATGGAAAAATGCCGAAACAAGCTTTCGATTGCGGTAATAAATAAAATGGATATTAAAAGCAAATGTGATTTATCCGCGGTTGAAAATTATTTTGACAATGTTATTCATATAAGTGCAAATAATCCGCAATCCCTCAAAACACTTGTTAACGAGGTTCAAAATGTGTTGGGGGTTTGCAATTTTGATTCTTCCGCTCCCCTTCTTGCAAATATAAGGCAAAAAAATTGCTGCAAAAACGCCCTTAACGCGGTTAATGAAGCATTGCAGGCGCTGAACAGCGGAATTACTTTTGATGCGATTAATGTTTTGATTGACAGCGCGGTGGACGAACTCCTTGCGCTTACGGGGAAAAAGGCAACAACAGAGGTTGTTAACAATATATTCAGTAAATTTTGTGTGGGAAAATAATTATGAAATATTTTTCGGATAATTATGATGTGGCAGTAATCGGAGCGGGTCACGCCGGAATTGAGTCGGGACTTGCCGCTGCGAGACTCGGCTGCAAAACGGCGGTTTTTACAATTAATTTGGATTGGATAGGCAATATGCCATGCAATCCCTCCATAGGAGGAACCTCTAAGGGTCATCTTGTAAGAGAGATTGATGCTTTAGGCGGCGAAATGGGAAAGGCGGCTGATAAATATTCGCTGCAAAGCCGTATGCTGAATTTGGGAAAAGGGCCTGCGGTTCATTCGCTGCGCGCACAGATAGACCGCCGTGAATATTCAAAGGGCATGAAACATACTTTGGAGCTTCAGGATAATCTTGATATTAGGCAGGCCGAAATTGTTGATATTATAAAAAATGAAAATGAATTGTGGGAGCTTACTACAAAATTGGAGGCGGTCTTCGTGGCAAAAACCGTGATTATTGCTACGGGAACATTCCTCGGCGGGAAGGTTTATATTGGCGATGTTTCCTATTCAAGCGGACCTGACGGGATGTTCCCCGCCAATAAGCTTTCCGAAAGCCTTTACAGACTTAATATACCGCTTCGCAGATTTAAAACCGGCACTCCGAGCCGGGTAAACAGAAGAAGCGTTGATTTTTCTAAAACAGAAATTCAAAACGGCGATGAAAAAACTGTGCCTTTCAGTTTTGAGACAAGCCGCAGACCTGAGAATAAGGTTTCCTGTTATATTACATATACTAATCAAAAAACAAAAAAGGTAATTCTTGATAATTTGGACCGCTCACCTATGTACAGCGGAAAAATTGAGGGGAAAGGTCCGCGTTACTGCCCCAGCTTTGAGGATAAAATAGTTAGATTTTCTGATAAGGAAAGGCATCAGCTTTTTATTGAACCCTGTGGTTTGGAAACAGAAGAAATGTATTTGCAGGGATTATCCTCGTCTTTGCCGGAGGATGTTCAGATTAAATTTATACACACAATTCCCGGGCTGGAAAACGCCCTTATTATGAGAACGGCATATGCCATTGAATACGACTGCGTTGACCCTACCGCGCTTAAAGCAACACTGGAATTTAATGATTTGAAAGGTTTATACGGCGCCGGGCAATTTAACGGCTCCAGCGGATATGAAGAAGCTGCCGCGCAGGGATTGGTTGCAGGAATAAACGCCGCTTTGAGCGTTTTGGGAAAAGAACCGCTGATTTTAGACAGGGGCGGTTCTTATATAGGTACTCTTATTGACGATTTGGTAACAAAAGGCTGTACCGACCCATACAGAATGATGACAAGCAGAAGCGAATACCGGTTGGTTTTAAGGCAGGATAATGCAGATATAAGATTAACTCCCACAGGTTATAAAATTGGACTTATAAGTGAGGCGAGATACAAAAAATTCCTTGAAAAGCGGCGGATGATTGAGGCTGAAATGAAAAGAATAGAGGAAACATCAATAAGCGTTTCAGACGAACTTCATGAAATACTGGAAAAGCGTTTAACCTCCCCGTTGAAGAAGGGATGCAAATTAATTGAGCTTATTAAAAGGCCGCAGATAACCTATAAGGATTTGGAGCCTGTGGATATTTCAAGGCCGAACTGCCCGGATGAGGTTTTTGAACAGGTGGAAATATCCGTTAAATATGAGGGCTACATAATACGCCAGGAGCGCCAGATAAAGGAAATGAGAAGAACGGAATGCAAAAAAATTCCCGATGATTTGGATTATTCCTCTTTGAAAGGGCTTAGGCTTGAGGCTGTTGAGAAGCTTTCAAAAATCAGACCTCAAAACTTGGGGCAGGCAAGCAGAATAAGCGGAGTAAATCCGGCGGACATAGCGGCGTTAAATATAATTTTGGAGTCTTTAAATGATAAATAAGAAATTTTTGATAAAGGAAGCGGCTGCAGCAGGAATTAGAATTGATGATCAAGCAGCGCGCAGATTTGATATTTTTGCCGAAATGCTTGTTGAAAAAAATAAGGCGGTTAATTTGACGGCTATTACTGACCCGGATGAAATAGTTGTAAAGCATTTTATTGATTCACTGACTGTTTTAAATGCGCTTGATTTAAAGAAAAATTCTGATATAATAGATATAGGATGCGGTGCGGGCTTCCCGGGACTTCCGCTTCTGATTGCAAGGCCGGATTTAAATTTCACTTTTCTTGATTCTGTTGGAAAAAAGCTGGAATTTATTAAAGAAGCGCTTCACGAATTTAAATTCAGCGCAAATGTAATACACGGCCGTGCCGAAGAAATCGGCAAATCGGCAAATTACCGTGAAGCGTATGACTATGCCGTAACAAGAGCTGTAGCGCCTTTAAATCTTTTGGCGGAATACTGCATTCCGTTTATTAAAACAGGCGGAATATATGTTTCAATGAAAGGCGCAAAAAGTGAAGTTGAAATCGGGGGAAGCGCAATTAATGCTCTCGGCGGAAAAATTGAAGATGTTGTTTATAAAAAACTTCCTAACGGAAACGAAAGAAATTTAATTATCGTAAGGAAAATATCGCAAACTTCGGCACAATATCCCAGAAAGCAAAAGCAAATTAAATCAAATCCGCTTTAAATACATATATTTTGTCGAAATTAGCAGAAATCTTTGTATAAGAAATCCTTTCTTTTTGCTCTAAAGTGTGTTATAGTTATATCACAGAGGAGCGAAAGGAGTTTGGCATATGCCTGAAGAGATAGCAAGAATTGCAACTGAAAAGCTGCTGCCCAATCCTTATCAACCTCGTAAACAGTTTAAAAGTGAAGAGCTTTTAAGCCTTTCCGAATCTATAAAGGAAAACGGAATTTTACAGCCCTTGCTTGCAAGAAGAATAAATAACAGCGATTATTATGAAATTATTGCAGGTGAGCGCAGGCTCAGAGCCGCGATACTGGCAAATCAAAACACAGTTCCCTGCCTGATAGTTGATTGCGATTATGAGGAATCCGCCGTTTATTCCATCTTGGAAAATATTCAGAGGTCTGATTTAAGCTTTTTTGAAGAAGCCCAGGCGATTTCTCAAATGCAAAATCATTTCGGACTTACGCAGGAACAAATTGCAAAACGCCTTGGAAAAAGCCAAAGTGCGCTTTCGAATAAATTAAGAATTTTAAAGCTTCCGGCAGACGTTAGATACTTTATTGAAAAAGAAGGACTTACCGAACGCCATGCCCGTGCCCTGCTCAAATTTCAAAGCAACAAGCAAATTTGGACAACCCTTAATATTATTAAGGAACGCGGACTTAATGTACAGCAAACGGAAGCCTATATTGATTCTATAACCAACAAAAAGGTTAAAAGCCATAAAAATATAGTTAAAATATTTAAAGATGTAAGAATCTTTGTTAACACGGTTAACAAAGCTATAAATACAATGAAGGAAGCAGGAATACCTGCTGAATCCAATAAAACGGAAACTGACGATTATATTGAATTTTTCGTCAGAATACCGAAAAATCCGCAAAAGGAAAGTGCAAAAGGCGCTTTAGCGGAAGTTAACTCTGCTTAAAACGGGAAACCGTTTTAACATATTCTCCTCTTTTCATCACGTGGGATAGCCTGTCGGAATTAAATCCGGCAGGCTATTCTGCATTTATTGAATGTTTCACGTGAAACAGGATAAAATTTCCCTATAATAATACTATTTTGTTGAAAAGTCTGTTCAATATGTTTAAAACTTTGTATCATTATAAAAGACATAAAGGAAGGCAATAAATGATTTATACGTTCACTGTTTTTTTAATACAATAAATTTAAATAATCTGAAAGTAATTTATTTTTTTGAAATTCAGATTTAAACTTCTATGGTATTAATGCCGTATATAGATGTTTCACGTGAAACATCTATATATTGTACTGCCA
>JAJBVR010000088.1 GCA_020859725.1 Clostridiales bacterium
AGGCTGAAATAACCAGGAGAGAATGTAAATCCTTATAAGGAATATTCATTGTAAAAGAGAGGAATACTAGAGCAAATAAAGTGGAGAGGAGACTAAAAAGCAGGTCAGATAAAAAAACGACCCACCGGTTGAGATATTTTACATTTGCAAGTGTCTCCAGCTTTTGTCTCAGTTGGTTTTGATCAATCATATACATTCGTTATAATAAACGCCGGCATCGCCCTGTAAAAGCGCGATGACGAAACTTTTTCATAATTAAAATTCTGTTACTTTCTTACACCCGGCAAAACCGGAACGAAAGTTATAAATACAACAACACGAATGATACAAAGGTTTTAAAAATATTTTTGAAATATTTGAAAACGCTGTGTTTTAAATGAATATGATTTTATCTTCCGGTACGGATAATAAAAATAAACTTAATGATGATTATAAGGATCGCTCTGATTTTTTGCTCAGGGAATGCATTGTGTGCGGTGAAAAGGCGGTTGTGTGTGTGCTGGACGGAATGATAAATTCACTTCAGCTTTCCCAAATGATAATGAATCCGCTTTTAAATTTTAACGGAAAATGCAAAACTGCGTCCGAATTGTTCAAAACAATCAAGCTTTCTGTTGTAAATTCTTTGGAAATGAGCGATGTTGATAATTTTGACGATGTTTATTTTTATCTTTCTTCCGGATTTGCGGTTCTTTTTTTGGACGTGGTTTCAAAATGCCTTGCATTGGGAATACAGGGCTTTGAAAAAAGGGGCGTTAACGAACCGTCCAACGAAGAAAATATTAAGGGAGCCAAAGAAAGCTTTACGGAAACTTTAAATGACAATAAAGCCATGCTTCACAGAAGAATCAAAACCCCTAATCTTAAGCTGAAGCAGCTTATGGTAGGAAAATCCGCTAAAACATCCGTGGTTATCGCATATGTTAAATGAATTGCTGATAATCAGCCTGTAAAAGACGTGGAGCAAAGAATATCAGGAGCGCCTATTGATAATCTTCAGGATTTCGGAGAGCTTATTCCGTTTTTGGACAGTAATGTAAAATCATACTTTACGGCAACCGGAAATACGGAAAGGCCGGATACACTTTGCTCAAAATTGCTGGAGGGAAGAATTGCGGTTCTTGTTGACGGTTCGCCTTATGCAATATATGTGCCCTATTTGTTTTCGGATTCGTTTTCCACAGTTGATGATTATGATAACAGACCGTTTTATGCAACACTGAACAGATTGCTTAAATACTTTTCATTTTGCATATCCGTTGTGCTTCCGGGATTCTATGTCGCCGTTGGTACCTTTCATCAGGAATTGCTTCCCGCTTCTCTTATGTATACAATAGCTGCCGCTGAAATTTCCACGCCTTTTACACTTATGCAGGAAGCAGTTATGGTGCTTATTCTTTATGAAATTATGAGGGAGGCCGGGCTCCGGCTGCCTAAATCAATAGGGCACGCCGTTTCTATTATAGGGGCCTTGGTTATAGGCGACGCTGTCGTTAACGCCGGTTTGGTAGGCGCGCCTATGCTTGTTGTCGTGGCTGTAACCGCAATCGCGTCTTATGTTATTTATCCTTTATATGAAAGTATAGCTGTTTTAAGAATTATATTTATACTGCTCAGCGGATTTGCCGGCATTTACGGAATCACACTCGGAATATGCACGTTATGTGTTAATATATCGGCGCTCAATCCTTACAGAGTGCCTTATTCGGCGCCTATTTCACCGCTTAACCTTAAAAGCATGGGAGATATATTTTACAGAGCAAATTGGAAACACCTTATTAAAAATAAGATTAAAATTCAAAATCTGAGGGGCGCTGATATTGATGAACTATAAAAGAAATATGATTGCTCCCGTTAATCTTTTTTCCTGCTAAGTATATGCAGGTAGCTTACTCTTTTTACTGTCAGCGCGGGTGTTCTGAAAAGTAATTATTCGGCAGATCTTGTGCTCAGCACAACGCTTGGCTATATTTTTGTTATTCTCGTGTCGGCGCCCGTCATAATTTTGCTTAAAAGAGGGAAAAACCTGCTTGACAATAAAATACTTTCAAATATATACGGAGCGTTTTTCGTCCTTTTCGGAGCTGTAAACATAAGCAAATTCGCAATGTTTTCAGCGGAAGAATTAAGTCAGAATTCACAGATGATTTTTTGGCCGCCACAATGATTTTGGCCTGCATATATGCCTCATGTTTGGGAGTGGAGGCGGTTTCCAGATTCGGTTCAATGGTATTTATAATAATTATAATCGGCTTTGCCGCGTTGGTTATTTTGGGATATGATAATTTTTCGTATTTGAATTTGTTCCCTCTGATTCAAAACACTGCGGGAAGTTTTGCTAAAAATTCGGCTTTTTCTCTTGTAAGCAGCAATGAATTGGTTCTGCTTTTGGCGCTGGCGCCTAAAATTAACGGGAAAGCGATAAAACCTTTTTGCTTTTCAATGCTGTTTTCTTATCTTGTAACTATTGCTCTGATTATTTTTACAATAGGAGTTTTGGGAGATACGGCAACTTTGTCCGCCTATCCGGTTTTTGAAGTTTCGCAGATTGCAAAGTACGGAGAGGGAGAACGTTTGGATGCTGTTTTTACAGCCGTATGGATTTTTGCTATATTCATTAAAACCACGCTGTACCTCTATGCCGCGGTATATTGCCTAAGCGGAAAAAACGTGTGAAAAAAATATAATATGCGGAATTGTGATGTTTGCTTTGGCGTTTTTTATTCTTACAAGCGAATATTTTCAAAATATAGAGGGCATTTTATCCTACGTTCCGTTTTTTATATTTGCATTTTTAATACCCGTATTTTATTTGATTTTCGGAAAGAAGAGGAATCCTATTGAAAATTTCAAAAATTATTAAAATATTTTTATGCGCGGCAGCTGTTGTCCTGCTCTTTTCAGGCTGTGATTCAAACAGGGAAAATCTTAAGGATTTAAGTGTTGTTGAGGGAATCGGAATTGATTATTCGAATGATATTGTTTCGGTAACTGTACAAAGCCTTAATTTGGCAAAAGAGGGAAGCGGGGCTGAAGCGCTTTCCGGAAATATAACAATGAATACCCGTGGTGAAGGAAGAAATAATATATCAGCCGCCGTTGAAAATGTGTCCGAAAGATTGTCCAAAAAACCTTTTTTCGGTCAAAACCGAATTATAGTTTTCGGTATGGATTTTGCAAAGGAAAATTTAAATTCCAGCCTTGATTATCTTTTAAGAAGTGTTAATTCCAGGCCGGATGTTATAGTTTGCATTTCACAGGAAAAGGCAGAAAATGTGCTTGCAAGCAAAGAGTATGATGCTTTGGTTCCGGCACAGGCTGTTTCCAATTTGCTTGAAACAGGTGAAAAAAGCGGCATTGCCGCATATGTTTCATCAAATGATCTTTTAAATTTATATACAGATAAAACCTCTGATATTTATCTGCCGGTTGTTGCTCCCGGCGACGAAAGCGTTTCGGTTTCCGGAATTGCTGTTTTCAGCGGTGATAAAATTGTTGATATTCTTTCAGATGAAGAAAGTTTCGGATTAATGTTTATGAAAGGAAAAGTTAAGAACGGTCTGCTTGATTCGAGCAGTGAAAAATTCGGAAAAATAGGCGCTGAAATAATTAAAACCAAGGTTAAAACAAAAGCCGTGTTTGAAAACGGAAAGATTGTTTACAAGGTTAAAATAAAGGCAGAGCTTGTACTGGATGAAATAGAAAACGGCATTATCAATTCAATTTCCGAAAAAGATATTTTTGAGATAAACAGCCTTGTAAGTAAAAAAATTACCGAAAACTGCAAGTCTGCATTTTATAAATGCACGGAAAATAAAAGTGATTGCCTGAGAATAGGCGAATCACTTGCGGCGGAAAATTGTAAGGCGTATCAATCCGTAAGCGATAACTGGCGCGAATATTTGAGTAATGCCGAGCTTGACATTTCCGTAAACGCTGTTTTAAAGCAGGTTAATGAAAATTCACGCGGCGGGCAGTAATGCGCTCAGGAAAATATGGTTACAAGCTCCTGAGTGTTATTTTCGCCTGCCGCCGCTGTTGAAGCCGCTATGGCGGGAATCGTAAGAGTCAGTGCAAATAGTATTATAAAAATTATAAACGCTTTTTTCATTTTTCTTTCACCTTGACTTTGCGTGCCGAAATGGGGTATAATAAATAATAATTCTGTTATTGCAGGAAAGGAGCGGTTTGTTGTGCCATCAAAGTACATATCTCCGATTTCAATAGAAGCTATTTCAAATTTATGCGGAGAACTGGAAAAAAATAACTCAATAAATAAAAGCGATTTCGCACGTTATCATGTTAAAAGGGGATTAAGAAATGAGGACGGCACTGGTGTTATGGCGGGGCTTACAAGAATCTGCTCTGTTGAAGGATATTATATTTTAGATGGAGAGCGTGTTGCTAAGGAAGGCAAGCTGTCTTACAGAGGTTATGATATAAATCAGATTGTATCAAGCTGCATAAAGGAAAATCGTTTTGGTTTTGAGGAGGTTATTTGGCTTCTTCTTTTCGGTGAACTTCCAACAGTAATGCAGCTTAATTCACTTTATGAGGTTATTGACGCCTGCAGGTTTTTGCCGGATGATTTTATTGAGGATACAATTATTAAAAATCCATCCAGGGATATTATGAATAAATTGGCGCGCTGCATTATGTGCCTTTATTCCTATGATGAAAATCCCGATGATATTTCCGTTCAGAATGTTTTGCGCCAAAGTATGCAGTTGATTGCCCAGTGCCCAACTATTATGACTACTGCTTATCAGGTTAAGAGAAGGTCGTATTACGGAAAATCAATGTATCTTCATCCTATAAAAAAAGGAATGTCAACCGCTGAATATATTCTTAGGCAAACAAGAAATGATAAGGTGTATACTGATGAGGAGGCAAAACTGCTTGATATAATCCTTATGCTTCACGCCGATCACGGCGGCGGAAACAATTCAACCTTTGTCACAAGAGTTTTAACATCAAGCGGCACGGATACATACGCAGCAATCGCGGCAGGTATCGGCTCGCTCAAAGGGCCCCGTCACGGCGGTGCAAATGTTAAGGCAACAAGAATGATGACGGAAATTATTGAGAATGTTTCCGACCCAACTGATGAAGGCCAGATAAAGGATTATCTTGTTAAAATTCTTAATAAAGAAGCTGGAGACGGACTCGGTCTTATTTACGGAATGGGTCACGCTGTTTATACAATTTCAGACCCGCGCGCCGTTATTCTTAAAAACAGCGCCCGCGAATTGGCATACAGAGCAGGATATGAAAAAGAGTTTAAAACTCTTGAAAATATTGAAAAGGTAACTCCGGGGCTTCTTCGTGAATTAAAAGGCGATGAAAAAGAAATCTGCGCTAATGTGGATCTTTATTCAGGCTTGTGCTATAAAGTGCTTAACATACCGGGAGATTTGTTTACTCCTCTTTTTGCAAGCGCAAGAATTGTAGGCTGGTGTGCTCACAGACTTGAGGAACTTACCTCAAGCAAAAGAATTATCCGCCCGGCATATAAAAGTGTTTCGCAAAGAAGAGATTATGTTGCTTTGGATAAAAGATAGAGGTGTGTAAAGTGGCGAAAAACAAAAATTCCGCAATACTTATTTTTGCTTTTTCAGCCGCTGCGGCAGCTGTTTTTATTAGATGCTTTCAGGTGTTTCTTTATACAGATTATAAAACGGGATATATAATTGCCGGCGCGGAAAACACGGAAATTGCTTTTTTGTGTGTCTGGGTATTTCTGTGCTGATGTGCGTCATGTATGTGTTTCGGCACAAAAATTTTTCCGAATCAATCCGGCTGAACAACAATAAGGTCCTTTCTGTTGTTTCATTTTTGTGCGGTTGTGCAATGTTTTATGATTTTGTTCATCAATGCTTAAATTGCTATACATATCTTTCAAAAAATACTTACCCCGCTCTTAACCGTATTCTGCCAATGTCTTTGCTTGGCGTTTTTTCGCTGCTTTGTTCAATTTATTATTTTTTCGGCTGCCTTGCTTTTTCATCTTCAAAATATAATTTTAATGAGCTGAAATTTTTTCATTTCGTGCCGGTTCTGTGGGCAGTATGCGGAATTTGTTTGGGATTTACGGAATATGATGACGGATTATATGCAGAAGAAACTATACTTAAATACACGGTTCTTTTTTTGCCGTTTTGTTTTTCCTCTTTTTTGCCGGCGCCCTTGATTCCGGCGGAAAATGGATAAAGCTTTTCTCGGCTTTCGGGATAACATATTTTTTCCTTTCGCTGGCAATATCGGTTCCCCGTGTGGTAGGATTGATTTTCGGAGCTCAACTGCCCGCGTCTGATTTTTCATCATCCGTATTTATGTTTTCGGGCATATTCGCTGCTGATGTATCATTGAATGCTTTGTTTACCGGAAAGGATTAATGTTTGATTTTTGATATTAAAAACCGATTGCATTTCAGGCATTTGTTTTATATATAATTGCGGGAGTGGTATTTGTTGCGGATAAAAGGGGTGTTTTCCCTTGAAAAAGCGCAAAAAAGTTATTGATTTATTATTTAACTTAATTTTCCTGTTGCTATGAATATGGCGCTCACCGGAGAACGCCTGAAAGGGCTGGAAGTTTAGTTTTATGTGCCGCCGATGCGCACTTTTTCAGCGCGCTTATCGCAAGCTTAACTTTCAGAAAAAGGCACGGCTTTTTAAAAAAGGAATTTACTTATTTATTATGCATTCGTTCTTTCAAACGCCGCTTTTCTTGCTCTTACTCTTGCAAAAAGCATTATAGGTGAAGAGGGCGTTTTTTATGCAGTGTTAATGTTGGCGTATTCAATATATTCGCGTTTACTTACGGAATTTTTGAAATCAAAGGCCGCAAAGCTGAAATCAATTTGAAAAAATTTTAAATCACGGTTCAACAACCGTTTTAATAGATTTTTTATTGCCCTTTTTCAGCCGACATACTGTTTTTTTATAAATTATCCTATGCAGCTTGCAGGCGGTTTAGATTCTCCCCTCTTGCAAATGATTGTGTTCGGCACATTCTTTGCTCGCTTGAATTGTCAAGTCAAGTGCAACAGAGTATCGAAGAAGACTTCAAAGGGG
>JAJBVR010000027.1 GCA_020859725.1 Clostridiales bacterium
ATCCATCACTATGGATATTCTTTTTACTATTGCAGTTTCATTTTACAATGCGCCGAATTTTATTAAAAACATAAAATTAAGGAAAAATATTTATTGAATTATAAACACTGTTGTGTTAGAATAATTGCGGATTGTGGCAACAAGGCGTTTTTGCGCCATTGAAGCCATAACAAGTAAAAATCTTTCCTGATTTTTTAAATTATGAACTTAGGTTCAAGGAGGTTATTTATTCAAATGTTACAAAGAAAAAAGAAGACGATGGATGGTAATAACGCTGCGGCTCACGTTTCTTATGCGTTTACAGAGGTTGCGGCTATTTACCCAATCACTCCGTCATCGGTTATGGCGGAAGTAACAGATGTTCTTTCTTCGCAGAACGCAAAGAATATTTTCGGTCAAAACGTAAGAGTTCAGGAAATGGAATCAGAGGGCGGCGCCGCCGGTGCAGTGCACGGTTCTCTTTCCGCCGGCGCTTTAACAACAACATATACCGCTTCTCAGGGTCTTCTTCTTATGATCCCGAATATGTATAAAATCGCGGGCGAGCTTCTATCCTCGGTTATTCATGTTTCGGCACGCTGTGTTTCAACTCATGCGCTTAATATTTTCGGCGATCATTCAGATATTTATGCCTGCCGCCAAACAGGCTATGCAATGCTTTGCTCAAATAACCCTCAGGAGGTTATGGATTTAGGCGCTGTTGCCCATCTTTCAACACTTAAATCTTCGGTTCCTTTCCTTCATTTCTTTGATGGATTCCGCACTTCTCATGAAATTCAAAAAATTGAAGTTTGGGATTATGAGGATTTAAAAGAAATGGTTGATATGGATGATATTAAGCGTTTCCGTTCTCACGCTCTTAATCCGGAGCATCCTACTCTCCGCGGTTCGGCGGAAAATTCAGATATTTTCTTCCAGCACAGAGAAGCCTGCAATAAATATTATAACGATGCTGTTGAAACAACCGTTATGTATATGAACAAAATCAACGAAAAAATCGGTACTGTTTATAAGCCGTTTAATTATTACGGCGCGGATGACGCGGAGCATATCATAATTGCTATGGGCTCTGTTTGCGATACCATTGCGGAAACCGTTGATTATCTTAACGCAAACGGAAGCAAGGTAGGTCTTGTCAAGGTTCATCTTTACAGACCTTTCTCACCCAAATATTTATTGGATGTTATTCCTGCAACGGTTAAAAAGATTTCCGTGCTTGACAGAACAAAGGAACCCGGCTCAATCGGCGAACCTCTTTATCTTGATGTTGTTGCGGCTCTCAAAGGCTCTGCATTTGAAACAACTCCTGTTTATAACGGCCGTTACGGTCTTGGCTCCAAGGATACTGTTCCGGCTCACATCATCGCGGTTTATAATAATATGAAATCCGAAGAACTGAAAAAAACTTTCACAATAGGCATTGTTGATGATGTTACAAATCTTTCGCTTGAAGCCGGCGAGCATATTGATACAACTCCCGCAGGTACAACCAGCTGTAAATTCTGGGGGCTCGGCTCAGACGGAACTGTAGGCGCCAATAAAGATTCAATTAAAATCATAGGTGATAATACTGATAAATATGCACAGGGTTATTTCTTCTACGATTCAAAAAAATCAGGCGGTATCACAGTATCGCACCTTCGTTTCGGAGACAGCCCTATTACTTCAACCTACCTTATTAATAAAGCTAATTTTGTTGCTTGCCACTGCCCGTCATATGTAACAAAATATGATATGGTTCAGGATCTTGTTCCGGGCGGCACATTCCTGCTTAACTGTATTTGGTCGCCCGAGGAACTGGATAATCAGCTTCCTGCTTCAATGAAGCGCTATATTGCAAACAACAACATTAATTTCTATATTATAAACGGAATTAAAATTTCGGAGGAAGTAGGGCTTCGCGGAAGAGCTTCCACAATTCTTCAGTCTGCTTTCTTCACAATTTCGGGAATCCTTCCGGTTGATAAAGCAATAGAGCTTATGAAAGCTAAGGCAACAGCTAAATTCTCCAAAAAGGGCGATGCGGTTGTTGCGGCAAACCACGAAGGCATAGACAGAGGATCAAAAGAGCTTATCAAGGTAAATGTTCCCGAAAGCTGGAAAACAGCAGTTGATGAGGAAACTGAACTGGAAGTTAAAACAGACAGACCTGAAATGAAAAAGCTTGTTAAGGAAATTCTTGATCCCGTTGGTCATCAAAAGGGCGATGAAATTCCTGTTTCAAAATTTGTTGATATGGCAAACGGAGTTTATCCTCAGGGTTCTGCGGCGTTTGAAAAGCGCGGTATCGCTGTTGATGTTCCCGAATGGGAGCCCACATCATGCGCGCAGTGCAACAGATGCGCTATGGTTTGCCCTCATGCGGTCATCCGCCCGGTTGCTCTTACGGCAGAGGAGCTTGCGGCAGCACCGGCAAACACTAAATCTGTTGACCTTAATGTTCCGAAAGATTCCGGCCTTAAATACGCAATTATCATTTCTACTCTTGACTGTACCGGATGCGCTTCATGTGCAAATGTATGCCCCACTAAATCACTTACAATGAAACCTATTGCTTCTCAGCTTGACGGTCAGCATGTGTTTGATGCACTTTGCGATATTGACCCTAAGCCGGAAGTAGCTTCGGATAAAACTATTGTTTCCACTCAATATCTTAAGCCTTATCTTGAATTTTCGGGTGCGTGCGCAGGCTGCGGCGAAACTCCTTATGCTAAGCTTGCTACTCAGCTTTACGGAGATAAAATGTATATAGCTAACGCTACCGGGTGTTCTTCAATTTGGGGTGGTTCCGCTCCCTCAACACCTTATACTGTTGATAAAAACGGCAACGGTCCCGCTTGGTCAAATTCACTCTTTGAGGATAATGCTGAATTTGGCTTGGGTATGTTCCTTGCAAATCAGCAAATAAGAGCAAGACTTGCCAAAGATGCCGAAACTCTTAAAGATTCATCAGTTTCTTCCGAAGTTAAAGCTTATCTTGACACATTTAATTCCACACGTGAAAATGACTCTGCCGCCAAAGCGCTTATTTCAGCTATTGAATCGGCAGCGTTTGACGGCAAAGAAAAAGAAGCTGCGGAAGATTTCCTTAAAGATAAGGATTACGCTGCTAAAAAGAGCCAGTGGATATTCGGCGGAGACGGTTGGGCGTATGATATCGGTTTTGGCGGATTGGATCACGTGCTTGCTCAGAATCAAGATGTTAATGTGCTTGTGTTTGATACGGAAGTTTATTCAAATACGGGCGGCCAGGCTTCAAAAGCAACTCCAACCGGAGCTGTTGCACAGTTTGCGGCTTCAGGTAAAATCACAAAGAAAAAAGACCTTGCTAAAATCGCAATGTCTTACGGCTATATTTATGTCGCTCAAATTGCAATGGGCGCCGATTTCAATCAGTGCTTAAAGGCAATGAAAGAGGCGGAAGCTTATAAAGGGCCATCACTTATCATCGCTTATGCACCATGTATTAATCACGGTATTAAGATGCCGTTTAACCAGGCAGAGCAGAAGAAAGCCGTTCAGGCGGGCTACTGGAACTTGTTTAGATATAATCCCGCGCTTATTGAAGAAGGCAAGAATCCGTTCTCGCTTGATTCCAAAGCTCCCACAAGTGATTATATTGAGTTTATTAACGGAGAAACCCGTTATTCATCACTCAGGAGAAGCTTTCCTGATAAGGCGGATAAACTCTTCTCAATGGCGGCTGAAAATGCTGTGCAGAAATATAATGATCTTCTTCGCACAGTTGATTATTATGCGCCTAAAAAGGATTAATGCTTTAAATATAATTCTGTTTTTAAACCGGGATTGGTTTTGCCAATTCCTGTTTTTAATTGTTAGATCATCTGTAAAAAAGGATTTCACATTTTATGCGAAATCCTTTTTGCTTATTTGATTAATTATTCAATAGAACCGAAAGATGGATAGTATCTGAATTTTGCCTGTCCTATAATCTTGTTTTCGGCTACATAAGTATTGTCCCAAAATCTTGAATCCAAAGAACTGTTTCTGTTGTCACCCATGCAGAAATAGCAGTTTTCCGCCACAACATAATTTCCCGAATCATCAGTTGTGCAATACATATTTATAAAATTACTTCCGCCCACATACATTCCGTTTTCCGCAAAGCAATTTGTTCCGTCTGTTGTAATTGTTTCACCCTTTACAGGAATGTAAAACGGCCCGTAATTTCCTTCAGAAATTTGATTTTTAACAAAGCTTTGGTCTGTTTTTCGTTGTTTTTCGCCCGTTCCGGTAACGTATACAGCTCCGTCAATAACTTCAAGTGTTTCCCCGGGAAGCCCAATAACTCTTTTAACAAAAATCTGGCTTTCATCATCAGGATATTTAAAAAGAATAATATCATATCTTTGGGGATCGCTTTTTATATAGGCGATTCTGCTTGCGATAATTCTGTCGCCCTCATTGATAGTGCTTATCATAGAGCCGGTAGGAACAATCGCATTTGCAAAAATAAAAGTTTTAAGAATCAAAGCCAGAATAATAGCTGTGATTATAGGAATAAAAAATTCAACGGTTTCCCTTAGCTTGCTTTTTTTCTTCTTCTCTTTCTTTTTATTTTTTCCATTATTTTCGGATTCTTTTTTTGTAATTTGACTTTCTATTTCATAAATTTGTTTGGTGGCGCTTAATTCGGAACTGATATTCGTGTTAAAATATTTTGCTCCGCAGTTTGGGCATGTAATCCAGTCGCCGCTGTCATCAATTCCTTCAAATCCGCACTTTTTACATTTCATCAGTTACGCTTCTTTCTGATTTTTTTCTTAAGCAGTCCTTTAAGCACTATAATATCGTCATAAGGCGTTGCTTTTTTTAGAATATTAAAGTTTTCAGAATCGCTTGTAAGGTCTGTTGAAATTGTGTTTTTTTCATCTTTGCTGTATCCCGCGCAATCAAGGGCATTATCAATATATATTTTTATCATTTTATTTTTTTCACGAACTATATTGATTTTATGCTGTGTTCCGCCTATGATGTTTTCGGAAATTAATTTAAGCTTTGCGGTAGTTACTTTAACATATCCTCCTTCAACACTTACTGTAATATCGTCATTGCGGCAGATAATTCCGTCTTTCACGTTATAGTCAAAGCTTATTGTAAAATCATTGCCTTCAAGATTTTCTGAATATCTGTTGTCTTCTGTGCCAAACTGAAAAATTTTAATTTCAAACGGCGCAAGAGTCATATTTATTTTATCATTATATTTATATATTTCATTATTTTCGGCGCCGCTCATATTTAAAACATTATATCTTTTAACACCGTTTAAGTTTTCAGGGCATCCCATAAGCTTATTAAGAGTAATGGTAAGAGCAGTGGATTCATTTGTCGGATTTCTAAGCGCAATTATCCCTTCTCCGTCTTTGCTCCATGAGGCGTAGCAGTATATATTGTTTTCGGTTGGGTTGCCGCCTATAAACATTGCGTTTTTTAAAATATGGTAATTTGTGCGCTGCCAATTAAGAACCTTTGAAAGTGAACTCCATTTTTCTTCATTCATCATACCTGCGGAAATATAAAGCTCATTCAAAGCGGCTCCGCGGCACGCGTTCCAGAAAAAAGCTTTTTCAAATTCTTCATCTGTATAATTCAGATGTGATTCATATCCGTAAATAGGCTCATGATTATATATGTGTGAAAGCGGAAACTGAAGCCCTCTTGTAACAAGAAAGCCATAATAAATTCCGTCTCTGTAAGTTATTTCGGAATCAATCTGGGCCTGAGTTCCTTTGGGATAGTTTTTAGCAAAACCTATGTCTCCGCTGTTTTGAAGCCATATTGAATTAACATACTGAAGCCACCAAGGTGAAGGGCTTACATAGCAGGTGAAATTTATCCACATATCTTTACCCTGCTCTTCTTTAATTGCTCTGATTGATTTGAAAATTTTTATCCATCTTTCCCAAAGCTCGGTAACCAAGTACATTTCATGGTCACCGCCTGTGATGTGGTCATGCTTTGGATCAAGGCACGGCTTTAGCATAAAACCGTCTAATTTCCAATAATTAAGGTCATTTTCACGAGTCATTTGCACAAAAAACTTTTCAAGTTTTTTGAGATAGCGCTCAGAGGCAACGCATATATCGTCTGATTCAGCATTGAAATATCCGTTTTCACCTTTTTCGATTCTTTTTGCAAATTTCTTTTGAAAATTATAGCCTCCGCGAGGACCGAGCCAAAGACCGAAATGACTGCCGAGATTTTTTGCGGTGTATGCGGAATCAAGAAGACCGTTTGGGAATCTTTTTTGATTTATGTTCCAAAAATCACCGTTGTAATTGTTCCATCCGTCATCCATAACATAGCTGTCCAGAGGTGGAACCGAATGTGAGGAAAGCTGCTTTTCAACGTTATAAAAGGCGTTTCTGATATTATCAGCGTCAATATTCATCATTCTGTCATACCACGTGTTATACATAAGTCTGTAGGGCGAAGGAACTGCAATTTTTTCAATATATTCAAAAAAAGATTTTCTTAAATCAGCAAGGGAAGTTCCGGCGGCAGAGCCCATAACAGTTGTGGGGCAGACAATTTTATCCCCTTTTTCTTTTGCACTCTTTCCCAAATAATAAATTACCTGGCCGCGGCCATGAAAAATTCCGTTTTTTGTTGCGGGGAATACAGAGCCGAAAAACAAACTGTCAATGTAAAACGGCTGACCCAAATTTGAATAAAATTCATCAATATCAGTTTTACCGCCTGAAACCGTGTATGAGGAAGCAGAGTTTACAATTCCTATGTTTTCAAGCAAAATATAATCAATAGTTTTGGGCTCGCTTTGAGTTATTGCTATTTGCTTTTCAAGAGTGTCGCCATCCGCACCTATTCTGTAACTTAAACTGACAGTTGTTCCGCATTCTTCTTTAAATCGAAAAAAGAGTTTTCCGTTTTTTTTCAGCGCTTCAGCCACTTCTAAACCTTTAGAGGTTATTTCATCTCCGTCTGTAAATTTAACGGTAAATTCGCTTCCGCTTCCGTCCGGAATG
>JAJBVR010000096.1 GCA_020859725.1 Clostridiales bacterium
TCTTTACTCAAGGTATTACCCTCCTTATGAAGTCTGAATATAGTATAACATTATTGCACTGAAATTTCAACAAAAAAATTAAAATAGATTAGTAAAATTATGAACAAATTGTAAAAAAAATCAATTTAAAAGGCCCATTCAGCGAATGAGCCTTTATTTTGGAGGCACCACCCAGATTTGAACTGGGGCATAAAGCTTTTGCAGAGCTCTGCCTTACCACTTGGCTATGGTGCCTAATATAATGGGCACTAATTAATTATTAGTGCCCGCTGGAGCGGATTACGAGACTCGAACTCGCTACCTCCACCTTGGCAAGGTGGCGCTCTACCGGATGAGCTAAATCCGCATATGGTGCTTCCGGACGGAATCGAACCATCGACACGGGGATTTTCAGTCCCCTGCTCTACCGACTGAGCTACAGAAGCACATAATGGCGACCCGGAACGGACTCGAACCGTCGACCTCCTGCGTGACAGGCAGGCGTTCTAACCAGCTGAACTACCGGGCCATTGGTGGGAACAACAGGGCTCGAACCTGTGACCCTCTGCTTGTAAGGCAGATGCTCTCCCAGCTGAGCTATGCTCCCATCTGTTGCTTGCCGCAACGCTGATTATAATACTATAACTTTAAATAAAAGTCAACACTTTTTTTGAAAATTATTTTTGAAAATTATTTAAGTTTGTCAATCAGTGCCTTAACTTCATCAGGTGTAAATGAATACCTTTTATTGCAGAAATGGCATTCAACTGTTGTGGGCTTTGAATCCTCTGCCATTTCTTTCATATTTTTAATTCCCGATGATAGGATTGCGGCTTCAGCCTTTTCTCTGGAACAGGTGCATTTATATGAAATTTCCGATTCATCAAGCTTTTCAATATTAAAGCCGAAAAGCGCCCTCTTTGCAATATCATCTGTATTCATTCCGGAGCTGATCATTTCTGTTACCGATGGAATTTCGGAAATATTATTTTCAATTTTATCTATTGTTTCATCCGGGCATCCCGGAAGAAGCTGAATAATAAATCCGCCCGCACAATTTACAGACAAATCAGGATTAATAAGCGCACCCAATGAGCACACTGTGGGTATTTGTTCGGAAACGGCATAATAATTTGTAATATCCTCTGCAACCTCACCGCTTACAATCTCAGTTGTTCCTATAAAAGGCTCTTTTAATCCTATGTCTTTAACAACATATATATAACCTTCTTTTCCGAGCGCCCCGCTTACATCAAGCTTTCTTTTTTTATTTAAAGGCAATTCCGCAATAGGATTTTCAACGCTTATTCTTCCGTTTCCGCTGCTGTCCTAAACCGCAATAAGCGGACCGGACGGACCGTTTCCGTTGAATCGGAGTGTAATGGTATCATCCTTTCCTTTAAGCATTATGCCCATCATAGAGGCTGCTGTAAGAAGCCTTCCCATACCTGCCGTTACAGCTGCTGACGGCTTATGAATATTTTCCATTTCGCTGATCATATCCGTTGAGTTACAGGCTATAACAAACGCGCTTCCGTCATCAGTAATATATCTTACAATTTTTCCCATTTTACTTCCTTCTGCAAACAAAATATACCCGTTCGGATTTCTTTTCCGGCGGTTTTAGTGAAAGATCATCATAAACACCCAAAATGTTAAAATACGGAGCCAGAGCGGTTTTCAATTCATCAATTTCGTATGCAGTTTCCGAAAATTCCTCAGTGCAGCGCTGATAATAATTTCCGCATTTAATAAATAAATCCAATATTATTCTGACAGAATTATTTTCCAGCTGCTCATTATCCCAGGCAAGAAAATAATTATCTTCATCAAAAACAAAAGTATTATCGGCGAGGATGTATTTATGCTTATACACCGTATTAACATCAAAAATGAATACACCGTTTTTATTTAATGAATTATATACACATTTAAAAGTTTCCGTTATTTCTGATATGCGATTTAAATGATTTAACGAATCAAGGCAGCATATACAGGCAGAAGCACGCCGATTTAAATTAAAATTTTGCATTTTCTGATTTAATAAAGGAATTTTCCCCTTAAGCTTTGAAAATGCTTCAGAAAGCATTTGTTCGCTTGAATCAATTCCTATCATTGAATAGCCCAGATCCGAAAGGGTTTTTGAAAACGTCCCCGTACCGCAGGCAAGATCAATAACCGTACTTCCCTTTTTTATTCCTAATTCATCAAAAAAGGCGGTAATATATTTGCTTCTGATTTTGTAATTAACATTTTCCGTCAATTCATCATAAACTTTTGAAAAATAATTATAGCTGCCCATCTTCATCAATTTCCTTCAATCTCGCGAATACACGGTCATAACCGTCGCATCCGTATTGAAGGCTTCTGTTTACCCTGCTGATTGTTGCTGTTGAAGCTCCCGTTTTTGCAACTATATCAGTATAAACGGATTTTTCGGAAAGCATTTTTGCAACAACTATTCTTTGGCTTAATGATTTTAATTCCTGAACCGTACATAAGTCTTCAAAAAAATCATAACATTCCTCTAAATCGTTAAGCTGTAATATTGATTTGAAAAGAAAATCCAAATTTTCATCTTCTCTTTTTCTATGCATAAAATCACTCCAAAAACTGTATATTTTTATTTTAGCACACTAAAGTTTGAAAGTAAAGAAAAATCTCCGCGAATGCGAAGATTTTTCATCTTTCAGCCATTTATAAGGCTGTTATATATATCAAAGCAATCGAATGTTGCAAAGTAATCCTTAGGAGTTTCGGCTCTTCTTATTAATTCAAAGCTTCCGTCCGGGTGCAGAAGAATTTCCGCCGACTTCAGCTTACCGTTATAATTATACCCCATTGAAAATCCATGAGCTCCTGTATCATGTATATAAAGAATGTCTCCCATATCAATTTTAGGCAGCATTCTGTCTATTGCAAACTTATCATTATTTTCACATAATGAACCTGTAATATCGTATTTGTTGACACACTCTTGTTTTTCCTTACCCAAAACCGTTATGTGATGATATGCTCCGTACATAGCGGGTCGCATAAGGTTTACAGCGCAGGCATCCACGCCTATATATTCTTTATGAGTATGTTTTTCATTTATAGCGGTTGTTACAAGAGCTCCGTACGGGCCAAGCATAAATCTGCCCATTTCAGTGTAGATTGCCACATCCTGCATACCGGCAGGTACCAGAATTTTATCAAAAACTTTATGAACACCGTTTCCTATTTCAAAAATATCGTTTGGCTTTTGTTCGGGTTTATAAGGAATTCCCACTCCGCCGGAAAGATTGATAAATTTTATATTAACATCCAATGTGTTTTTCAGCTTTACGGCAAGCTCAAAAAGCACTTTGGCAAGAAGAGGGTAATATTCATTGGTAACGGTATTTGAACATAAAAAAGAATGAATTCCGAACTCTTCAACGCCCTTTTCTTTCATAATTTTAAATGCTGAAAAAATTTGTTCCTCAGTCATTCCGTATTTAGCGTCCCCCGGATTATCCATAATACCGTTAGATATTTTAAAAATTCCTCCGGGATTATAACGGCAGCTCATCTTTTTCGGCAAGCTTCCGCAGGCTTTTTCAACCGCGCTTATATGGGTAATATCATCCAAATTAATTATTCCGCCCAAGTCATTGCAGTATTTGAATTCATCGGCGGGAGTGTCATTGGACGAAAACATTATATCGTTGCCAACGGCTCCGATTGCTTTTGAAAGCATCAATTCGGTTTTTGATGAGCAGTCGCATCCGCATCCGTATTCGCGAAGAATTTTAATAAGAAACGGATTCGGCGTGGCTTTAACAGCAAAATATTCTTTAAAACCCTTATTCCAAGAAAATGCTTTCTTTAAATTTTCGGCATTTTTTCTTATTCCCTTTTCATCATAAATGTGAAACGGAGTTGGAAATTTCTTAATAATTTCCGCTGCTTTTTCTTTTGTAATAAACGGCTCTTTCATCTAATTCTCCTCCTGCGCTTTCAAAGCCTTTTCTATTGCTTTTTTTATTTCATCAGTACCAATTCCTGTGACGGCTGAAAAAGGGATTACAGGGAATTTTGGCTTACTCAGTTCCGTGTAAAACGCGTTCAGCCTGTTGGCATATTCTTTCTTTTTAAGCTTATCCGCTTTAGTCAAAACAACAATAAACGGAATTTTAAGCTGTTTAAGAAAGCTAATCATTTCAAAATCCTCAACGCTCGGTTTATGGCGCATATCAATAAGCTGAACAACCATACGTATATTTCTTCCCGATTGAAAATATCCTTCTGTCAATTCAGAAAATCTCGCGCGTTCAGATTTTGATATTTTTGCGTATCCGTAACCGGGAAGATCAACAAACCGTTCCCCGTCAACATTATAGAAATTAATATTTATTGTTTTTCCCGGCACCGAGCTTACTCTTGCCAAATTCTTTCTGTTGAAAATTTTATTCAGCAAAGAGCTTTTACCAACATTTGACCTGCCTGCAAAGGCTATTTCTGGTTTTTCGGATTCAGGCAGCATACCTGAAAATCCGTATGCATTTTCAAATTCAGCTTTATTAAAATTCATAGTTCTTACTGCGCCGCTATCTCCGGCTTTGAGTTATTTTTTAATTTTACGTTATTTACTGATTTATCCGGCAAATATTTTAACGCGGCGGGAATAACTTCTTCAAAAGAATCCACCGGTATAAAATCTATTGCCATTTTTACCTCATCGGAAATTTCGCTTAAATCTTTAAGATTTTCCTTAGGAATAATAACAGATGAACAGCCGGCTTTGTAAGCGGCCATACTCTTTTCCTTTAAACCTCCTATGGGAAGCGCTTTGCCTTTAAGACTTATTTCGCCCGTCATTGCAATATCACGCCTTACAGGAATACCTGTTAATTCGGAAACAATTGCTGTTGTTATTGCCAAACCCGCTGACGGGCCGTCTTTCGGCATGGCGGCTTCCGGAGCATGAATATGTATATCCTTATTTTTATAGAAATCGCTGTTTATACCTAAAATTTCTGCAACGGAACGAACATAAGACACAGCGGTTTTAGCGCTTTCCTGCATAACATCGCCTAAATTTCCCGTAAGTACTATTTTACCCGTGCCGTTCAAAGCAGACGCTTCTATCTGAAGAAGCGTTCCGCCGACGCTTGTCCAGGCAAGACCGTTAACAGTACCCACTAAATCGGTTTCGGATATTTTTTCAGCAGTGTATTTACACGGTCCCAGAAATTCATTTAAATTATCGGCAGTTATTTTGACGCTTTTAGCCCCGTTTTCGATTTTAACAACAGCCTTTCTGCAAAGGGAAGCGATATTTTTTTAAAGCCCTCTTACACCAGCCTCGCTTGTATAAGATTCAATGATTGAAAAAAGCGCATCATCTGTAATTTTAAATTCTTTTCCACTGATATTGTGCTTCTTGATTTCTTTTTTTACCAAATAATCTTTTGCAATATGAAATTTTTCATCAGCGGTGTACGAGTTTAATTCAATAATTTCCATTCTGTCAAGCAGTGGTTTCGGTATAGCGGCGGCGTCATTTGCCGTTGTAACAAACAACACCTTGCTTAAATCAACCGGGAAATCAATATAATGATCAAAAAAAGAAAAATTTTGTTCAGGATCAAGAGCTTCAAGTAAAGCCGAAGAGGGATCGCCCTTATAATCATTTCCGATTTTATCAATTTCATCGAGCAGAATTACAGGATTAATTGACCCGCTTTTTATAATCGCATCAATTATTCTGCCCGGCATAGCTCCTATGTAAGTTCTTCTGTGGCCGCGTATTTCGGATTCGTCCTGAATACCGCCGAGAGCGATTCTTACATATTTTCTGTTCATACTTTTAGCAAGGCTTTTAACAATTGAGGTTTTACCTACACCCGGAGGACCGGCCAAGCAAAGTATCTGACCTGAAAAATCGGGGTTTCTCTTGAAAACAGCAAGGGATTCTATAATTCTTTCCTTAATTTTCTCAAGAGAGTAATGCTCCTTATCAAGAATTTTTCTTGCTCGGTTAAGATTAATATTATCCTTTGTATATTTTCCGAAAGGTAACTCCAAGCATTTATCCAGGTAATTTCTTATAACCGTGGCTTCGTGAGAGCCTTGCGGCATTTTTATTAATTTTCCGGCTTCCTTTAACAGCTTTTCTTTTATTTCTGCGCCGCACGATAATTTTTCAATTTTATCTTTAAATTCATCGGCTTCTTCAAGAGGATTTTCATTATCGCCCAAAACCTCTCCGATAACTCTCATTTCTTCACGAAGGTAATATTCACGCTGATTTTTATCAATGCTGTCCTGAACCTTTTCATGGATTTCATTTTCTGTTGCCAGTGTAGAATTTTCTTTATTAAGCAAAACCAAAAGTTTAAAAATTCTTTCTGAAGAAGTAATCGTTTCAAGAATATTTTGTTTATCCTTAAAGTCAAAAAAGCAATTTGTGCATATATAATCGCATAATTTACCACTGTTTGTCAGCGAATTAACTTTAATTTTTACATCATTTGAAATTTTCGGAACAAAAGCTGAATACTTTTCAAATTCACTTTTCAAAGCCCAGCAATATGCTCGTTCTTTATCATCTGATTCAACATTTTCCTCATCAATAAAAGAAACCTCGCCGGTAATATAAGGATGAGTTTGAG
Organism: Clostridiales bacterium; assembly: GCA_020859725.1. GTDB lineage: Bacteria > Bacillota > Clostridia > Oscillospirales > Acutalibacteraceae > Eubacterium_R. The sequence goes on from JAJBVR010000096.1 coordinate 6,618, forward strand.
AAAAAGAAAAAATTTTTCCTCTTTTTTCGCCCTCAACAACAACTCTGAGATTATCTGAATTAGGTATTTTAATAAGCTGCTTTATGCTGCAAATAACTCCAATGGAATATATATCGCCTATATCCGGATCTTCAACTGATGCGTCACGCTGTGAAACGAGGAAAACCTTATTTGATTCTTTCATTGCGTACTTTAAAGCAGCCACACTTTTTTTCCTTCCCACATCAAAATGAAGAACCATTTCCGGAAAAACAACAATGCCTCGCAGTGGAATAACCGGCATATTTATGAAATTTTCGTTTATTTTAATATCACTCATATTAGAATTTATTGTATTATATAATAT
>JAJBVR010000032.1 GCA_020859725.1 Clostridiales bacterium
AAGTTATATATAAAGTTTATATAGTGCAAACTTCTTTATTTTTTTGGTTTTTATTTAAACTGTACCTTTTCTGAATGATATTTGATTAAAAGAATTACTGAACAGAAGGAGGTGCTATTGAATTTATGAGTACATTAACTGTTGTTATAATTGCCGTTGTGTGCGCCGTTGTTTTTGCCGTTGCCGGCTTTGTGCTTGGCTCTGTTCTTAAACAAAAGGCAAATGAAAAAGAAATCGGTTCCGCCACACAAGAGGCAACAAAAATAATTAACGATGCGTTGGCAGAGGCCGAAACAACAAAAAAAACACGCCTTATTGAAGCAAAAGATGAAATCCATAAGCTTCGCTCCGATGCGGATAAAGAAATCTGTGAAAGAAGAAGTGAAGTGCAAAGGCAGGAAAACCGCCTTAATCAAAGGGAAGAATATCTTGATAAAAGAGCAGATTCCATTGATGCGAAAAATGAAAATTTAAGTGTAAAGCTTAAAGATGTTGAAGATAAGTTACTCGAAATCGATAGCATTAAGAAAAGCCAGTTTGATATGCTGGAAAAAATTTCAGGCCTTTCTCAGGAGCAGGCGAAGGAACATTTGCTTGCCTCTTTGGAAGAAGAGCTTGATACCGAAAAAAGCAAAAAAATCATTGAATTTGAGCAAAGAACACGCGATCAAAGCGAAGTTATTGCGCGTGAGATTATCGGAACCGCTATACAGCGTTGTGCCGCTGATCACACTGCCGAAACCACTGTTTCCGTGGTTGCTCTTCCTAACGATGATACGAAAGGCAGAATTATAGGCCGTGAGGGCCGTAATATCCGCTCCATTGAAACGATTACAGGTGTTGAGCTTATTATAGACGATACCCCTGAAGCAATTACCATCAGTTCCTTTGATCCTGTTCGCCGTGAAATTGCGCGATTAACTCTTGAACGTCTTATTCAGGACGGGCGTATACATCCCACTAAAATTGAGGAGATGTTTGACAAATCCACAAGAGAGGTTAACGCTGTTATTAAGCAGGAGGGTGAAAAAGCCGTGCTTGCAACAAACTGCGGCTCAATTCATCCGGAGCTTGTTAAATTGCTGGGTAAGCTTAAATACCGCACCTCTTACGGGCAGAATGTGCTTAAACACAGTCTGGAGGTAAGCTATATCGCGGGAATGATGGCGGCTGAGCTTGGGGCGGACGAGCGTCTTGCCCGCCGTGCGGGTCTTTTGCACGATATAGGCAAGGCCATGGATTACGAAATGGAGGGCTCTCATATAGCCCTTGGTGTGGAGTATGCCCGCAAATACAGGGAAAATGAGCAGGTTATTCATGCCATTCAGGCGCACCACGGCGATGTTGAGTGCAAAACTGTGGTGGCTTGCCTTGTTCAGGCGGCAGACGCCGTTTCCGCGTCACGCCCCGGAGCAAGACGTGAAAATATTGAAAATTATATAAAACGTCTGCAAAAGCTGGAAGAAATTTCAACAAGCTTTGACGGGGTTGAAAGAGCATATGCCATTCAGGCGGGCAGAGAAGTGCGCGTTATGGTAAGCCCGGACGCGGTGAGCGATGATAAAATGCCTTATATAGCGCGTGAAATCGCCAGAAAAATAGAATCTGAGCTTGAATATCCCGGTCAGATTAAAGTTAATATTATTCGTGAATCAAGAGCGTTTGATGTTGCAAAATAATAAATAATTATTTATAATTAACGGTGCTGAATGCTGTGTTCAGCGCCGTTTTTTGCAGGCGCCTTGAATTTGCTTTTGGTTATGGGCGTTCTAATAATATTATTAAAAGGATGATTATATATGGTTAAACACATTGTTTGTTTTAAATTAAAGGATAACAGTATTGAAAAAAAACAGGAAGCGGCAAATAGAATTTTGTCTATGAAAGAAAACGTTGATATTATAAAGAATTTAGAGGTGGGCATTGATTTCCTCGGCTCCGAAAGATCTTACGATTTAATAATTCAGGTTACTTTGGCTGACAGGGACGCACTTGACTTATACCAGCGTAATCAATATCATTGTGATTATGTAAAGTCCTATATGCACAGGGTTATGAGTTCTTCGGTTTCCGTTGATTACGAATTTTGATTTATTAAATTTTAACAATTTTGTTTCTGTTTACCGTATATACCATTATTTTTTAATAATTTTTTTGGGGTTTAACTCATTATATTCATATGTGTTTTGTTGACACAATTATGTATATTATGATATTATAAATACGGTATTACGAAAATAAGAATTACATTGCTTAAGTTTTTACGGAGGATGAAAGTTTGGAAAACGAAAAAGAAATTGAAATTGATTTCGCTAAAATTTTCAATATGCTGAAAAAAAGGATTGTGTATATAATTTTAGGCGCTCTTATTACTGCCGTTCTGGCAGGCTGTATAACGGAGTTTTTTATTCAGCCTAAATATTCATCGTCCTGCAAATTGTATGTTTACAGCAATACGGACAGAGTAAGTACAAGCTCTTCCGTAGGAGTAAATGAGCTTAATGCTTCTCAGCAGCTTGTAAACACATATATAGTCGCCATTGAAAGCGATACGGTTCTTCAGATGGTTATTGACGAGCTGGACTTAAATATGACAACCGGTCAGCTTTCGTCTATGATAACCTGCTCGCAGATAGATGAAACGGAATTTTTTAATGTTACCGTTACAGGCACAAATGCTGCTCAGGCCGCCGATATCGCAAACGCGGTTGCCAAAGTTGCTCCGGAGGAAATAATAAGGGTTCTTAAGGTTGGCGGAGTAGAAGTGCTTGATTATGCCAAAGTTCCGTCATCTCCGTCCTCCCCCAATTTGAAAAGAAATATTATTTTGGGAGCGCTTGCAGGCTTTATCCTTATTTTTGCTGTATTTACCGTCAGGGAAATATTTGACACCACCGTTACAAGCGAAAAGGATATTGAAAAGGAATTTGATATACCGATTTTGGGCACAATCCCGCGTTTGTTCGCTTCGGATGCAAAACCTTCTTCTGAAAACGGGAAGGGAGGCAGTAAATAATGAGCTTATTCAACAGTAAAAAAAACAAGAAGATAAATACATTCTCTAAGGAAAACAGAAAAAAAATATTAACCCAGGAATCACCGTTTGTTATGAAAGAAGCATATTCATCGGTAAGAACAAATCTTATGTTTACGCAAAAAGGCGAAAAATGCCCGATATTTGTTGTAACAAGCCCCACTGCCAATAACGGAAAAACGATAAACAGCATTAACCTTGCCGTATCATTTGCTCAGATGGGCAAAAAAACGCTTCTTATTGACAGCGATATGAGAAATCCCACTATTCACAGAATGTTTTCGCTGCCGTCTACAAACGGGCTTTCCGAAATTTTGGCGGGCTTAACTGATAATATTACCGTTTCAAAAACGGATATTGAAAATTTATCTGTTCTTACAAGCGGAAAAATTCCGCCTAATCCGGCAGAGCTTCTTGCTTCTTCAAGAATGGATAAATTGCTTGATTTTGTTAAAGAGCATTATGATTATGTGTTTATAGACACCCCTCCCATTAATATTGTTACGGATTCAACGGTGTTTGCACAGAAAACAACGGGATATGTAATTATAGCCAAAGCAAATGTAACAAATACTCCCGAGTTAAAAACGGCGGTAAGCGAACTGCAGAGAATCGGGGGAAATGTTTTGGGCTTTATTTTAAATGATTCTGCTTTCGGGAAGCGTGGATATTATAAAAAATATAATTATAATTATAAATATCATTATGGTTATACGTTAAAATAAAATTCCGGAAGTGATTTAAATGGAAAAAAGGAAATCTATTCAATTTTTTTTAGAATTTATTGTTGATTGCTTCGCATTGATTATTTCAAATCTTATTGCTGCGCTTATATGTATTATAATCAAAAAAATGCCGAACTCGGATTTTCATGCTTATGTTCTTTATGTATTTTGCCTTTTTGTTTCATATTTTGTAATCTTTTTCGGATTTTCGCGTTCTTTAGATCTTTCTGAAAGAAGCAGGTCTGCCGAATTAATAAGAGTTGTAAGAAACTGCCTTTTAACATATATGACTTTTGCGGTTATGCTTGTGTTCACAAGAAACGATCTTATTGAGGGAAGGTATCTTTTTGTTATCGCATTGATTTTGTTCATAGCGCTTTCAAGTGTAAACAGATATATGTTAAAGCGTTATTTGATGCGAAGATTCCGCAAATCAAAAATGGTAACGCTAACGTGTGTTATAACTGTAAGCAATTATGCCGAAAAATTTATAGAGGCGCTTCAGGGTGACTGGAGCAGGAAAATTATCGGAGTTGCCGTTTTGGATTCGGTAAGCGATGAAAACAAAACTTATAAAATTTATAAAAAGGCAAAAGAATCAGCCGCAGTAAAAGGAAATGTGATACAGGCGGAAAAATTGTCTTATTCGGAGGATGTTTTCGGAATACCCATAAAGGCAAATGAAGATAATTTGATTGATTGGGTATTGAGCTCAGCGCTGGACGAGGTGTTTATAAAGCTTCCGTTAAACAGTGATTATGATGTCAGCGGGCTTATAGAAAAGCTTGAAAATATGGGATTAATAGTTCATACCAATATTCCCACCATTGAAAACCTTGTTGAAAAAAGCGGCTTTGACAATATTTCTTGCTCAATGATAGCGGGTTCGCCGAATGTTACGCTGACCGCTTCAAAACCTATGCCGTTTTCCTTGTTTGTTATTAAGCGTGTTATAGATATAGCAGGGGGATTAATAGGAACGGTTTTATCGGCGCCTGTAATTGCCGTTGTTGCCGTGCCTCTTCTTATTGAATCTCCCGGACCTCTTATCTTTAAACAGCAAAGAGTAGGGAAAAACGGCCGTATATTTAATATATATAAGCTTCGCTCAATGTGCGTTAACGCGGAAAATCTTAAAAAAGATTTAATGAATGAAAATAAAATGGAAGGCTTTATGTTTAAAATGGATGATGACCCGAGAATTACCAAGGTTGGGAAATTTATCAGACGCACAAGCATAGATGAGCTTCCTCAGTTTTGGAATGTTCTTAAAGGCGATATGAGCCTTGTGGGAACGCGCCCCCCAACTGTTGATGAATTTGAGCAGTATGAAATTCATCATAAGCGCAGGCTGTCAATGAAACCGGGAATAACGGGTATGTGGCAGGTAAGCGGCAGATCGGGCATTCAAAACTTTGAAGATGTTGTTAAACTGGATGTGGAATACATCAACAAATGGTCCCCGTGGCTTGATATTAAAATTTTGATTAAAACAGTGGGTGTTGTGCTGTGCAAAAACGGGGCGGAATAATTCAGCGAGTGATATAATGAAAATTGCAATGATTGGTCACAAAAGAATACCTTCGCGTGAGGGCGGCATTGAAATAGTTGTGGAGCGGCTTGCCGCAGGTCTTGCGGAAATGGGCTTTGAAGTTGTTGCCTATAACAGAAGCGGAAGCCATGTTTCCGGCAGCAGGTTCGGAAATGACAATATGTGCCTTAAGGGAATAAAGCTTGTTACTGTTCCCACGCCTCAAAATAAAAAACTCAACGCCGCTGTTTACAGCGCGTTGGCCACATTAAAAGCACTTTTCGGTAAGTTTGATGTTGTGCATTTTCATGCTGAAGGACCTGCCGCAATGTGCTTTTTAACTAAATTGTTTAAAATACGCACCATAGTTACAATTCACGGCTTGGACTGGAAAAATCCGAAATGGAAGGGCTTTGCGGAAAAATATTTGAAAATAGGTGAAAAAACTGCCGCGAAATACGCGGATGAAGTAATTGTGCTGTCAAAATCAATGCAAAATTATTTTTTGGAAACCTATGGCAGAAAAACCGTTTATATTCCAAACGGAGTTGATAATCCGGAAATAAAAAACTGCCGTATTATTAAAGACAAATACGGACTTGAAAAAAACAAATATTTTTTGTATCTCGGCAGGATTGTTCAGGGGAAAGGTCTGGATTATCTTATAGAAGCCTATTCTGATTTAAAAACGGATTTCCCTTTGGTTATAGCGGGTGGTGCGAGTCATTCCTATGAATATTTCAGCAGCCTTAAAGAAAAAGCGGCGGGAAAAAATATAATTTTTACCGATTTTGTTCAGGGCGGTGAGTTGAATGAGCTTTATTCAAATTGTTTTGCTTATGTTTTTCCGAGTGATTCGGAGGGAATGCCGCTGAGTCTTTTGGAGGCTATGAGCTACGGAAATTGCTGCCTTACATCCGATATACCTGAATGCACTGAGGTTTGCGGTGATTATGCCGTTTATTTTAAAAAAGGAAATTCACAGGATTTAAAAAATAAAATGCAGACGCTTCTTGATAACCCGGAAATTCGGGAAAATTTAAAAAATAATTCGGCAAGTTACATTTTGGAAAAATACAGCTGGAAAGATACTGTAAATAAAACTGCCGCCTTATATCGAGGTGACTCTGATGATTAGGATACTCCAGTGTGTTAACGATATGAACCGCGCCGGGCTTGAAACCATGCTTATGAATTATTATAAATGCATAAACAGAAATGAATTTCAGTTTGATTTTTTAACTCATCGCCCATATAAAGGCGATTATGATGATGAAATAATTTCAATGGGCGGCAAAATTTATTACGCGCCTCGCCTTTATCCTCAAAAATATGCTGAATATTTCAGATTTATGAAAGATTTCTGGAAACAGCATCCCGAATATAAAATAGTTCATTCGCATATTGACGCTATGAGTTATTTTCCGCTTCTTTCGGCAAAAAAAGCAGGTATTCCCGTGCGCATAGCGCACAGTCACAGCACTTCTGTAGACAGGGATTTCAAATATTTTTTAAAGCTTTATTATAAGCATAAATTGATTTTTGCCGCTACTGATTTTTGTGCCTGCGGAGAGGAAGCGGGCAGGTTTTTATTTCCGAATAAAAATTTTAAAATAATTCCGAATGCCGTTGAAGCGGAAAAGTTTTATTTTAATTCATATGTGCG
>JAJBVR010000106.1 GCA_020859725.1 Clostridiales bacterium
TAATACATCCAAATGGATGTATTAAAAGAGGACGTTTTATGAATATTTTTCACAAACGGACGTTGTTTTTATGGCACAAAAAAGGCAATCCCCTTTAACCGAGCATTGCCTTATATGTTTTAAAATATTTCTGATTTATTTTATAAACTTTTTTCTTTGAATGCAAAAATCACAGTATGTTTTTACTGAAAATATTTTTTCAGATTTTCAACAGAAAGATTAATGTTATGCCTAAGCTGATATTTATATCTTTCCATATTTATATCACTGTGCTCGGTTTCTTTGCTCCACAAATGAACTGTCCAGGAATCATTACCGAAAAAAGCGGGAATTAAAGCGCCGACTGCCGCCATTTTCACTTTTGAAAGCACATCTTTATCATAAACCGCCTGCATAAAATACCTGAAAAGAAAATACATCGCAATATTTTCGCTGCTTATTGTATTTACCACATTTGGATTAAACTGATATGATTTAACCTTTTCAACCCATTGAGGATTAATATTTTCCGGATTTTTAAAAACATCAATAAAATCAATACCATGATTTGCTTCTTCATACGGATTAATTTCAGACTGGACTTTTAATCCGTAATCAAGCAATTCGCAAATTCTTGATGATACAGATTTGAATTGATTCTGAACAATGGCATACGCCGCTTTTCTGGAATTAAGCAGAATATAATATAATTCAGCGTCAATATCATTAAGGGAAGGCGGAATACTATTAAATCCCTCGCAAAAATCAAACTTTTCTTCAAGATTCCACATCATATCGCTTGCAACAGGGCAGGAAAACGAAATCCCCATTTCCCTTGTGCCGCCGAAATCATTAATAAATCTCGGAAAAGTACGGCAAGTATAAGGAGTATGCTCCCCTCCTTCGGAGATATGTATATCACAAAGATTATTATTATTGAGAAACGGGCAGCGCTTGCTTTCAGTAAGCTTAAACACAGTGTTTCCAAATTCATCGGTAGTTAAAACACTGTCTATTCTGTTTCTGAGATCTCCGGAAAGAGTCTTATAATAATCAAGCGATTTTTCATCCGCGTCAACCTCCCATCCCGCGCAGCAGGAATCGGGGCAGTTGCCGGCAATACATTTAAAATCTTTATAAAAATCAGGTGTTATAAGCTTCATAATTCTTCCTTGAAAGATAAAATAAAAAAGGAAAGACCACAAATGTGGAATTTCCTTTTTGGTGCGAGAGACGGGACTTGAACCCGTACGAGTCGCCCCACACGCCCCTCAAACGTGCGCGTCTGCCGATTCCGCCACTCTCGCTTGCAACGATTGAGATTATAGCAGATATAAAATTAATTGTCAATATATAAATCAAAAATTTTCAAAATATCTTCCGTGGATTCAGCAACCGCATCGGGACATTCAGAATTGATATTATCCAAATCCCTGAATCCCCATGTTACTCCTATACTTTTACATCCAAGATTATGAGCTGATTTTATATCAACATCGCTATCCCCTATCCAAACACAATTATCGGCGCATATATGCAATTTTTTAAGTATTTCTTTTGGAACGGCAGGATCCGGCTTCTTCGGTTTGTCATCCTGCGCTCCCTGAATAACATCAAACAAATCATTTCCGAAAAAGAAGTGCACCATTCCTTTTGCCGCGGTATCGGGCTTGTTTGTGCATACAACAAGCTTTATTCCGCTTTTTTTAGTTTTTTCAAAACTTTATCAATTCCGGGATACATATGCGCGTGTTCCAGCTTGATTTTGTCATATATTTCTTTAAAAAGGCTGTATTGTTCTTCCAATTCCGATTCTGAAAGTTGATTTTTAAAAGCTCGCTTAACAAGAAGCTTGGCTCCGTTTCCCACAAAATTTTTATAATCCTGTGACGACCATCCGGGTTTTATTCCCTTTTGCTTTAAAAGCACATCGCAAGCCAGACCCAAATCATCAATAGTATTTACCAAAGTACCGTCCAAATCAAAAAATGCGCATTTAATTTTGTCGAAATCTATACTATTATTAATTATCATAAAATTCCCCCAAATCCTCATATTTTCTCTTTTTACGGTCGTTTACAAGCTTTGCCGATGTACATAATATTATCACTGCCGCCAATATAGCAAATTCTATATATATTTTTCTTTCTGTAAGTTTATTTTCAGAAGAGAGCCTTCCGCTTTTAATTTTGGTCCATAAATCCGATTGAAGTTCCAGTATATTTTGCGGCAGATTATCAAAGCACTGCCCTTCAGGCATTTCGGATGGGTATACAGCCTCATTTCCGTAAAGCGAACTGTTTTTATTATTTATAACAGTAATATTCGGAGAGGCATAATATATATATTCTGAATTTGCAAGCGCAACCTGAGGTTCCTGCATAAAATTTATAAACGCCTCGGCTCCCCTTTTATTTTGGGCACAGGATGGAATACATAAAGCGTCATAAAAGATATTTACACCTTCTTTCGGAAAGCAGAATCCCAAATCGGGATTGTTTTCGCTCATAATAACATAATCCCCAGCGTAATAGGCTGCATAGGCACATTCTCCACTTTCCATAAGATTAAAAATTTCATCCATTACATAAACAGGATTTACGGCATCCCTTTGCTCGGCAAGAAGCTGCGCAGCATCATTCCAATCTTTTTCATCCACACTATTAAAATCCTGTCCGAGAATTGCCTGCGCTATTGCAAAAGCATCTCTTGAATTATTAAACATAAGCACTTTGCCTTTGTAATTTTCATCCCAAAGCGCTTTCCAACTGTCAGGCTCTTCATTAACAAGCTTTTTATTATAATTCAAAGCAGTTGTACCCACATTATAGCACACGGAATACTTTTGCTCACTGTCAAAAAACAGATTTTGATACTTTTTATCAATATACTTAATATTAGGAACATTTTCCCAATCAATTTCAAGAAGCATATTTTCACTGATAAGTCTGGAAATCATATAATCGCTCGGGACTATAACATCATATGGCACACCGCCTCCCGAAAGCTTTGAATACATATTCTCATTTGATTCAAAATTCGTATAATTCACCTTAGCACCTGTTAAGCGTTCAAATTCGCCGACAGCATCCATTGAGCCTTCACTGCCGTCTGAAATATATTCGCCCCAATTATACACATTAACGGAAGTGCCCTGAAGGCCCAAGCTGTTGTAATAAGCTATTTGCTCCGGTGTAAACACCTCGTCGGAGGCAAAGGAAACGCATGCCGGCAAAACCGTTAAAACAAAGCAAAATAAAAATAAAACAGTTTTTTTCATCAGTCGGTTTCCTTTCTTTTTGTTTTGGCGGATTTTGACTGAGCCGCGTTTAAAAGGATAAGAAGAAGCAGGATAACAAAAAAACAAGGGCGGACAAAGCATACATATCAGGCTTAACTCTTTTTTTTGTAAGCGAAAATATATAGACAGGGAGTGTTTGAAAACTCGGGCCGTTTGTAAAATATGATATTATAAAATCATCAAGGGAAAGAGTAAAACTCATTATAAGACCGGTAATTATGCCGCTTGTTATATCGGGAAAAACAACTTTGAAAAATGCCTTTAAAGGTTTGCACCCCAAATCAACGGCAGCTTCATAAATATTTATATCAAACTGCTTTAATTTAGGCAAAACATTTAAAATTACATACGGAAGGCAAAATGTTACGTGTGCGATAAGAAGAGACCAAAAATTTAAAACCCCCGATTTATTTATAACAGCGCCGGCAAAAACAAATAAAAGCATCATTGAAATTCCGGTAACAATTTCCGGGTTCATCATAGGTATATTAGTAACCGTCATAACTGCTCTTTTAATTCGTTTGCTTCTGTAATTAAATATGCCCACAGCAGCCATTGTGCCAAGCGCCGTTGAAACCGCGGCGGATGCCACCGCAAGCAAAACAGAATTTTCCAGCGAAGCCATTGCCGAAGCATTGCCGAACATTTCTTTCCACCATTTAAGCGAAAAATTTGTGAAAACATAAGTACTGGAGCTTTCATTAAACGAAAAAAGAATCATAACGCCGATAGGAGCATACAGGAATACCAATATTAAAAAGATATAAAATTTTGAAGAGAAAGACAATTTGCTTTTTTCATATAATTACTCCTCCCTGCGAATCGTCTTCAGCGCCCATATAATTCATAACTCCCAAACAAATAAGAATCAAAATCATTAAAACAAACGAAAGACTGGCTCCCAAATTATAATTGTTTGCTGACTGAAATTGTGTTTCAATTATATCGCCTATCAAAACCACCTGCCCGCCGCCGAGCTTTTGAGTAATATAAAAAGTTGAAACGCACGGAACAAACACCATTGTTATTCCGCTTAAAATTCCCGGGATTGATAACGGGAAGATAACCTTTCCGAAAATCTGTGACTTTGACGAACCTAAATCCTGAGCAGCTTCAATAAGAGAATTATCAATTTTTGAGATAACCGAATATATGGGCAAAATCATATATGGCAAAAAATTATAAACCATTCCCAAAATTACCGCTCCGCCCGTGTTGATTAACTTAAGGCTGCCGATTCCGAAAAAATTCAAAACACTGTTTATAATACCGGTGTCGCCCAAAATAGTCATCCACGAATAAGTTCTGATTAAAAAATTCATCCACATAGGCAGCATAATAAGGAGCGCCATCATTCCGCGGGTTTTAGCCTTTGTTTTAGATAAAAAATATGCAAAAGGATACCCGACGGCAAAGCAAATTGCCGTAGCAGCCACTCCGTACAAAACAGATAAAAGTATTGTTGAAGTATATTCCGGAATTGCTTTAATGCTGTTTAGGCTGAAGCTGCCGGAGGTATCGGTAAATGCATAATAGATTACCATTATTAACGGCGCTATTATAAATAATACAGACCAGAGTATATACGGTTTGTCAAGAAATTTGCTTGCCATTCTACTCCTCATTTTCAGCCTCCCAATCATAATCCGCATCATTGATATGGTCAAATTCATCCGAAAAAGAGGAGTAGTCGCCGAATTCACCGCTGTACTCGCTTCGCTTCATAACGTGAATTGAATCTGCGTCTATAAACATTCCCACGGTTTCGCCGATTTTATGATATTCCGTAGTTTGAACAAGCCATATAAACCCGTTTACATCAATAAATGTTTCAAAAAAAGTGCCTTTAAAAACAACATCCGTAATAATTCCTGTTAGTGCATCCTTTTTGCCGACTTCGCAAATAGCGATATCTTCAGGTCTTACAACTGCTTCAACCTGCTCATTAGGGGCAAATCCCTTATCAAGGCAATCAAAAGTAACCCCGAAAAATTTAACATAGTAATCCTTAATCATAACAGCGTCCACAATATTTGACTCACCTATAAAATCAGCTACAAAAGCGTTAACCGGTTCGTTATAAATATCCTCCGGTGTTCCGATTTGCTGAATAACTCCTCTGTCCATAACAACGACTCTGTCGCTCATGGAAAGGGCTTCCTCCTGATCATGAGTAACATATATAAAGGTGATTCCCAATCGCTTCTGAATTGATTTCAATTCTTTTTGCATATCCTTGCGAAGCTTAAGATCCAGCGCGCCCAATGGCTCGTCCAGCAAAAGAACATGAGGCTTGTTGGCAAGCGCTCTTGCAATGGCAACGCGCTGCTGCTGACCACCGGAAAGGCTTTCTATAGTGCGCTTTTCAAAGCCCTTTAAATTTACCAATTCAAGCATTTCGGCAACAGTTTTACGTATTTCTTTTTTATCCATCTTCTGAATTTCAGGACCGAAAGCAACATTTTCAAAAACATTCATATGAGAAAAAAGAGCATAACGCTGAAAAATGGTATTCACCTTTCGTTTATGTGGCGGTATATTGTTAATAACCTTTCCCTCAAAAACAATTTCACCGCTTTCGGGCTCAACAAAGCCCGCGATACAGCGAAGAGTGGTGGTTTTACCGCATCCGGAAGGACCAAGCAGCGTTATAAACTCTTTTTTATTAATTGAAAGATTTAATTTATCAAGAATGATATTATCTCCGTATTTTACGGTTATATTTTTCAAATCTATTATTTTTTCCAATTATGCACTTCCTCTTTATAACCCGATTTATTATTAATAATATAAAACTAAATATAGCAAATTATGAGGAAATGTCAATATTTTTTTAAAATATTTTCTTTAAAATTTCTTCTCCGTTTATCACTTTTTTAACCGTATCTTCAACAAGTGTGAAATCGCACACCATGGATTTTGTTTTATGGATGCAGTCATCCATTCCGAAAGGAATAAAATAATAATTTTTATAGTTCATAAGATTGCCTATATTTTTTGCGGCCGCTCCAAGCGCGTCGTTTGTTGAAACGCCAATAATAATAGGCCTTGAATTTCTTAAGTGGCTTTTAGCGGCCATTGTAACGGCTGTATCCGCTATTCCTGCGGACAGCTTTGCAAGGGTATTTCCCGTGCAGGGAACTATACATAAAATATCAAAAAGCTTTTTAGGGCCTATCGGCTCAGCCTGTTCTATTTTATGAATAATGCTGTGACCGGTTATTGCGATTATTTCATTTTGAATATCTTTCGCATCTCCGAAACGCGTATCCGTATTATAAGCGGTTTCGCTCATAATACGGATAAACATCATAGCCTGCTTTAACGAGGTTTTTTAACGCCTCTATTGATTTTGAAAAGGTGCAGAATGAACCGGTAAACGCATATCCGATTTTCAAGTCAATTCCTCCTTAATTATGTCGGTAACGGCTTCTCCTATAATATATCCCGCTGTTTTTTCCGTAAATTTACACGGCATTGCCTTTCCGCTAAGCAAATTAAGCCCCAGGCTTTTGGCTACCAGTGTGTCCACACCTCCGGGAAAAGACGCCAAATCAAGAATAAGCGCGTCTTTTTTTACGGATTTAAGTTCTGATGCGGTTAAAACAATATGCGGAACGGTATTAATAATAATATCCTCATCCGAAATATCATTCAAC
>JAJBVR010000101.1 GCA_020859725.1 Clostridiales bacterium
AAATATGGGGCAATAAAGATATTCAACCTCACCCTCATTACCCCCTATAGTATAATTCCGTATTGTATAAAAGTCAACAACTAATTGTAATGTTTTAAATTTTTAACGTTTAGTTCATAAATCGTTTTAATTCTTAATTTACAGCTTTAAGAGCACGCGCTCCTATATCTTTTCTGTAATGCTTTCCGTCAAAATTTATTTTATCCGCCGCACTGTAAGCCTTATCAAGCGCTTCTTTTAAATTCTTTCCGAGCGCCGTTACTCCAAACACCCTTCCTCCGGATGTAACAAGCTTTCCGTTTTCAACGGCAGTGCCGGCGTGATATACAACAACCCCGTTTGCCTGGCCGTTAACAAGGCCTGAAATTTCAAATCCTTTTTTATAAGATTTTGGATATCCTCCGGAAGCAAGCACCACGCAGGCGCATGCCTCATCTGACCATTCTATGCTTAAATCGGAAAGAGTTTCATTATTTACGGCTTCAAAAATATCAATAATATCTGTTTTCAGGCGCGGAAGCACAACCTGAGTTTCAGGATCGCCGAAGCGGCAGTTATACTCAATAACCTTAGGACCTTTTTGAGTAAGCATAAGTCCGAAATAAAGGCAGCCTTTAAATGTTCTGCCCTCTTTCTTCATCGCTTTAATCGTGGGCAAAAATATTTTTTCCATACATTCAGCCGCGATTTCATCAGTGTAATATGGATTTGGTGAAACCGTTCCCATTCCGCCGGTGTTCAGACCCTTATCACCGTCCAGCGCCCTTTTATGATCCATTGAGGATACCATTGGCTTAACACATTTGCCGTCTGTAAACGCAAGCACGGAAACTTCCGGACCTGTAAGAAACTCCTCAACAACTATATTGTTGCCGCTTTCGCCGAAAATTTTATCCTCCATAATTTCATGTATGCCGGCCTCGGCTTCTTCAAGGTTTTCAGCAATAATAACACCTTTTCCGAGAGCGAGTCCGTCTGCCTTAATAACTGCCGGAAATTCATTTTTCTCTTTAATATATGCATAAGCCTGCTCCGGATTGTTAAAAACTTTATATTCAGCAGTGGGAATATTATATTTTTGCATAAGATTTTTGGAATACACTTTTGAGCCTTCAATTATAGCCGCGGCTTTATTGGGACCGAATGTTTTGAAGCCTGCCGCGTTTAACGCGTCAACCATTCCGGCAACAAGCGGGTCATCAGGAGCTACCACAACAAAATCCGCTTTTATTTTCCGTGCGAGTTCAACAACCGCCGGAGTATCAACAGCCGAAACCGGATAACAGACGGCATCATACGAAATACCTCCGTTTCCCGGGCAGCATGCAATCTGCGTTACCTTAGGAGATTCTTTTATTTTTTTTATAAGAGCGTGCTCACGGCCTCCGCCGCCTACAACCAAAACTTTCATATAAAAACCTTTCCGCCCGCTGAATATTCGAAATAAACATTCTGCCGCGGCATACAGAATGCATTTATAATACTTAACTATAATTATATAATAAAAGTATTTTAAACAAAGGTGAGCCTTTGCTCAGGCGCTGCAATCAAACCGGTGTTCCGCAGCTGACTGCGCCTTTTGATTTATTTAAAATATTTACTTATTTTTATTAATAATTCTTGTTTGTTCTTCACCGTTTTCCAAATTTATAAAACTGGTAAACAGTGAAACTTTATTATCCCGATTCAAATTTTCCCAGATAAGAGAAGACCATTCATCTATATCATCTGTTTCAATCAAAACGGGGACAGGCTCTCCCTCAAACGACGGAATAGGATTTCCGTCACACTTATAAGTGTGAATAAAATGACCCAAACCCGATTCTGCTGGATATTCAAAGAAAAACCTCAGGCATTCGGGCTTGCCCATATTCGATTTAAGAATTGAAAGCACATAATCACCGTTTGGCTTTACAACGCCTGAAATTCTGGGAGTATAATTAGGCGCGTCCGGCTCAAATTCGCGGGTCAAAAGCGCGTGGCGGTAACAATGGCCATCCTTCATAAAATCATAAATAGTATCAGTTTGATCGCCGTTTGTAACTATTGTTTTGCCGCCCAGCGTTAGAACCGGATTATAAATTATAAGGCTTGGATCCGTCATTTTGGATTCATCAAAAGCCTTTGTTCGTATTCCGCCTCTGTCGTTTGTTTCAAAAAAACGGTTTCGGCTGTTTTCGCTTCTGCCCATAATAAAATACGCAATCACAGCCTGCTTTGCGCTTGGTGATTTTCCCAAAATTATCCCTCTTCCGGGATACGAATTTGAAGAAAGTTCTTTCTTAATACTTATTGGATTCATCCTAACCTCCGATATAATTGACGCTTTATAATATTTCAGTTTTATTTCCTGCTATTTTGATTCTGCCCTCGCAGAAAAGCGAAACAGCTTTGGGAAGAATTTCCCATTCGGCACAGCGCATAACCCTGTATTGAAGAATATCCTCTGTATCTCCCTGCTCAACCGGAACAGCTTTTTGAAGAATTATTGCGCCGCCGTCTGTTATTTCATTAACGAAATGCGCTGTTGCTCCCGTAACCTTAACGCCGCTGTCAAGCACCGCTTTGTGCACTTTTTTCCCGTAAAAGCCATCTCCGCAGAAAAGCGGAATAAGGCTAGGGTGAATATTTATAATTTTATTTCTGTATCTGCTTATAAAGCTTTCGCCAAGTATTGAAAGGAAGCCTGCCAAAACTATTAAATCTATATTTCTGCCCTCTGTTTCGCTTAAAACCGCCTTATCATATTCTTCTTTTGAAGAAAATTCACGCCGCGAAACAACAGCAGTTTCAATACCGGCTCTTTCCGCTCTTTGCAGTGCATATGCATTGCTGTTTGAGGCGAGTACAAAGGTTATTTTCCCGTTTTTTATTTCGCCTCTTTCCTGGGCGTCTATAAGCGCCTGCAAATTTGTACCGCCGCCTGAAACAAAAACAGCTATGTTCAGCATAATTCCACACCTTTTTCACCCGATTTGATTTCACCTATAACAGCCACCTGCTCGCCGTTCTTATTAAGAATGCTTACAGCCTCATCCGCCTTATCGGCGTCAACGGCAATCACAAGACCCGTTCCCATATTAAATGTGTTATACATATCTCTTTCGGGTATATTGCCCGCTTTTTGTATAAGCTCAAATACAGGCTTTTTGAAGCACTTATCTTTTTCGATAACGGCGGTAAATCCGTCTCTTAGCATTCTCGGCACATTTTCGTAAAAGCCGCCGCCTGTGATATGTGAAATCGCGTTAACATTAATTCTGCCCATAAGTTCAAGCAAGGGCTTAACGTAAATCCTTGTGGGAGTTAAAAGCTCCTCTCCCAGGGTTTTTCCAAGCTCATCATATTTAACCGAAATTGTTTTTTCATTTATATTAAAAACTTTTCTTACAAGCGAAAAGCCGTTTGAATGAACACCCGAGGAAGCCACGCCTATAAGCGCATTGCCGCTTTTAAGATTTTCACCGGAAACAAGCTTGTCCTTTTCACCGATTCCAACGGTAAAGCCTGCCAAATCATACTCTTTATCAGGCATGAGCCCGGGGTGTTCCGCAGTTTCGCCGCCGACAAGAGCACAGCCTGCCTTAACACAGCCGTCTGCAACGCCTTTAACGATTTGCTCGATTTTAGCCGGATAATTTTTTCCGCATGCAATGTAATCAAGGAAAAACAGGGGTTTTGCTCCGCTGCAAGCCACATCGTTAACGCACATCGCCACACAGTCAATACCTATTGTATCATGCTTATCCATTAAAAAAGCAAGTTTTAATTTTGTGCCCACTCCGTCAGTACCGCTGACCAAAACCGGATTTTTATATTCATTGGCGGCAATCTGAAACATTCCGCCGAAGCCCCCTATTCCGCCGATTACTCCCGGAATATTCGTTTTTTTAACATGAGATTTAATCAGCTCAACTGATTCATATCCGGCAGTAACGTCAACACCTGCCGCAGCATAACTTTCGCTGAAGCTTTTTTCCATAATAAACAGCCTTTCTGCCCAAGTAAAAGGGCGGATGTATTTTTTATATGATACTTAAATTTCTTTAATCTTTTCCTGAACAGCCTTGTCCTTTTCCACAACGGCATCCGCCATATCTTTTCTCATTTTTATAAGCTTATCCATTAATTTATCATCTGCAACCGCAAGAATTTCAGCCGCAAGCAAAGCGGCGTTTTTGGAAGCGTTAACACCAACACCGGCAACAGGTATACCCGGAGGCATCATAACAGTAGCCAGCATAGCGTCCATGCCGTCCAGCACCTTTGCTGAGCACGGAATGCCTATAACGGGCAAGGTTGTTGAAGCGGCAAGCACGCCGCCCAAATGAGCCGCCATACCCGCGGCGGCTATAATAACGCCAAAGCCGTTTTTAATTGCCGATTCGGAAAATTCCTGTGCCTGCTTCGGTGTTCTGTGGGCGCTTATAACTCTTACTTCTGTTTCAATTTCAAGCTCTTTCAACTGCTTTACCGCGGGAGCAACAACAGGCAAATCACTGTCTGAACCCATTATAACCGCAACTTTTTTCATAATAATTCCATAGCCTTTCCGGCCGCGAATAGTTTATTAAAATATTAATGCGCTTTGCCGCAGCCAAACAATGCGCTCAACGGAAGCTCAGCGCGTCAATATGATAATAAATCATTTTGACAGCCGTATGATGGTTAGTAAGATTTTTCAAACTAACGCATCCGTTTGCTTTTACCAACATATTTTAACTTATATATACTTTTTTTTCAATAGTTAATTTAGAATAAGAATTAAAACAAATCCTGCCCGTTTTGCTATTGACTCGCACCGCTTTAAGAGTGTATAATTAAACAAATTACGTATTTTTATGCGCGGTTTCGCGTTCTGTCAATTCATCTCAGGCAACAAAATCACACATATAAAAACCATATCAAATTATAAGGTTTAATTTAAACGAAAGGATAAATTAAAATGAAAACAAATAACGAAGTAAAAAACAATATTGAAACAACCACAATTGAAGATGTAACGCCGAAAGAAAAGAAAAAATTAAGCAAAAAAGCAAAAGGGCATAATTATTGCAGTTGTAACTGTTATTCTTATTATTGCTCTTGCAGCAGGTGGATATTTTATTTATCAAAATTCAAAGAAAATTAATTTGACAAATTCCGAAAAAGTAATTGAATATGGTGAAACCTATGAACCTAATATTGCTGACTTCGTTGATGAAAATAAAATAGACAACACATATTCTATAAGCGGTGAAATTGGTAATGAAGATGGAAAAGATTATCCTGCAATAGGTGATTACAACTTTACGATTTCAGCAAAAGGAAAAGAGAATGCAGATGTAAGAGTTCTTGTAAGAGATACGATTGCACCGGTATTTGATGAAAATTCTCCTTCTGAAATTAGCACATTTAAAGATGTTACAATTACAGAAGATGATTTGAAAAACACATTTGTGGTTACAGATTTATTACCTGTAGCTCTTTCTATCAATGATGTTGACTATTCAACAGTAGGTGAATATACAACTAATGTTTATGCTACCGATGAAAGCGGTAATGTAACCAATAAAGAGGTTAAAGTAATTGTACAAGAACCAACTATCAGTATTGATCCGGTCAACATTAGTCTTACAGTTGGTGAAACAGCCACAATATCAGCTACTGTTCACGGTGCAAGTCAAGATATTGCTTGGACTTCTTCTGATGAGGGCATTTCTAAGGTCGAAAATGGTGTTGTTACTGCTGTGAAAGAAGGAACAGCAACTGTTGAAGCCGAAGCAAATGGCATCAAAACCTCGGTAACAGTTGCTGTAACGAGTGTTCGGAATAATACCACAACGGGTAGTAACAAGTCAAGTACTAATTCATCTTCAAGTAACAATAAAAACCAAAGTAGCAACAAAAACAACTCATCTTCAAGCAATACTTCTTCTGGAAATAGCAATTCATCTTCAAATAATAAACCAAGCTCTTCTACAGGTAGTACAACTTCTCATCAACATAGTATGTCTGTTGGTAATATTGGAAAATGGTTTAATAGTAGGAATGAAGTTCAAGCATATGTAAGCAGTGTAATGGAAAGTTGGAATAGTAAATATGAAGACGGGAAAATTACTTGGGAGGAATATGCAAAAAATTGTCCATCTGGATATGAATGTTGGTCTTGTTCGTGGTGTGGTAAGTGGACGGGTAATTTTAAATACTTTAAATAGTATGTTAAATTTCTCTATACAAGTCTAAATTACACTTGACAAACCTGTGTTTGATGTGTATAATAAAAAATGGAGAGAGGGAAACCTAAATTAAAAGGGGTTCTCTCTTTTTATATATTATACAAATAAAAAGGAGCGAAAAAAAGAGATTTATTATGTTCAATGAAAAGCAAATAAATTTCATTCAGTCACTTGGTTTGAAGTTGGATTTTGACAATCTGACAGATGATGACCTTGTGAATATTGAAGATGCTGTTGCTGATAAACTTCAACAGGCAGGTTTCGATGCAGCTTATGACACTACTTCAATTGGAAAGATGTGTGAATCAATCCTTGATGAATTGGTATAAACAAAAAAACAGTTCTATATCAAAAAGTTGATGGTGGTAAAACACAGTAGACGGTTCTGTGTGCAACGCTTTTACATACTTCCATTCATTTGGAGGAATAAATTCCAATAGGAATAATTTAAAAAATTACAATCAAAACAATAAACCGAAAAGGCTCTTTGAACTGTACCCTTGCGGTTATTGCGATTACTTAATCAAGAACTCTATCTTGAAAGTAATCTTCTTTATTCTCCTACATGATGTGAGGGCTTGTAGGAGCTTTTTTATTGTCCTTATAAATATAAAGAGGCGGGATAAATCCCGCCTCTTTTGCAATATATCGCGCTGTCTTTTATTTTTATATTTTTTTAATTTGTTTATTTTTTATGTTTATATTTTTGTTTCTTA
>JAJBVR010000074.1 GCA_020859725.1 Clostridiales bacterium
GCACTGATACAAGAAACTTTAACAAGTTTACACAAAACTATTGACACAATCAATATAGCAGGAAATCCGGAAGACGCAGTTTATAATCCAATGAACCGGAAAGATTATACCATTACCATCGACTACAAGAAGGCCCCAGAAGATAATCAGTGGAACCTTCGATAAAAACGGGTTGCCAGATGATTATGAGAGTTTCATAGACGACGTTTGGGATTTCATAGAGTTCTACGGAGCTGGTGAAATATTCAGTTCCTCGATATATTCCAGGCCGTTGCGCAGAAAGGATGAACTGATTTTCTGCAGCGTTATCTTTGAGGATGGGGGAAAACATATTATTATCTGACCGATGATGATTCTCTGGAAGTTGGGGACATCGTGACCGTTCCTGCCGGGTTGGATAACCATGAAGCGAGTGTGCAGATTGTTGGAATCGAATACTTTTCCCCAGACAAAGCGCCGCTTCCACTTGAAAAGGTAAAGAGCATCCTTCGCAAATGTGAAGAACAGTGAAAGGAGATGTTCCTTGGTGGAAGGCGCAGAGTGCGGGCTTGAATCACTAACCACCAATCTGGTCGTTTGCACCTTTTAATTTTTCCTCGCACCTTTTAATTATTGCAAAATCAGTCACCGCAAGGGTGACTACTTTCCCAGCGCACCGGTCGCGGCTGAATCAAAATATTGTCAAAAAACGGGCTATTGAGGGTGGTTTTACCTCAGATAGCCCTGTTTTTGCGCCTTTTTCGGTGGTTTCGACCGATTTCTTTGTATCAAATCTTCCGTTTACATAGATGTTGATATAACGGGGAAAATGCGTGCGGCAGCATTTGCAATGGCAATTATTTGCGTGGTATATAATCTTTTGTCTGCAATGCAGATTTTTAATGATATATATATAAAGAGAGCGTGTGACAGCTATTTTTCAATGCCTGTTAAAAGGGGAACTATGTATAACGCGGCTTTTGTTTACGGCGTTGGGGTTAATGCTTGCTGCTTTTTGCTTTCAACATTGTTTTGCGCGGTGTCGTGCTATGTAAATATGTATGCGGGCGGAAAAATTTCTGCTGATTTTTCTTTGTTTTTTGCAAACAGTTTTGCAGTTTTTGCGGCTTCAACAGCCGCTTTGGGAGTGTTTATACTTTGCGCTGTTTCTGCCGGAAATAAATTTCAGTATATAATTTTGTGCGCCATAGCGCTTTTTGGCTTTAATTTTGCGCTAAATAATTCATTAACAAGGTTTTCGTATATTTGGGGAATGTCATTTAATTATTATAAATACACCTCAATAAGTCCGTTAGGCAATTTTATTTCCTGCATAAATTCTAAAAATATAAGCCTTTTGCTTGTGCTTTCAGGAATATCTGTTATAATCACATTGATTTGTTATGCCGCAGGATATTTTGTTTTTAATAAAAGAAAGGCGGAAACGGCTGAAATTTCTTTTTCCGGCGCCGTGCCTTATATATTGCTGTTTGTTCTTTGTGCAGGCGTATATATGCTGCTTAAAATATTTTATAATTTCTGGATTTTAAATCTTGTCGGCGTTATTTTAGCCGGAATAGCAGCGCTGATTTTTTCATTGGTGTTTTTTAAAAAGCCGTTTAATAAAAAATGCGTGCAAACGTATTTTGCTTCATGCATTTTTTCGGTAATATTTTTATTTATTGTTTATTATCCGGGATATAACAGCTTTATTTCATATGTGCAAGAGGCTCAGGAAATAGATATAGAGCCTTATAATTATTACACGCAGGATATAAGCCCTATTATTTATGAGTATTTATCAAATGATACAAGCGGCGTTTCAGTTGGCTGGAAAATAACGGAAAGCGAAAGTATTGAAAAATTTTTAAACCTTCATAAAAAGCTTGTTGATAAAAAAACTATAAATAAAGTAAAACAGAAAATGAGTTTTTCAACCGGCGGGATTAATGCGAAAAAATTATAATTATGACAATGGCGTGTATACTTGCGGTATAACATATACGTTAAAAAACGGAAAAACCGTTACACGTTTTTATGAAGCGGATGCTTTGTCGGTTTTTGATGAAGTTGTTGAGGTTGCTAAAACAGATGAGGTTATTAATCAGATTGAGCCTTTCAATATTGATAAAAAAGATATTTTGTTTACCACTCTTTGCGATGAAAACGATAGCGAAAGAACCGAAAAAATACTTGATGTAAAAGATTATGATAAGCTTTTTTACGATTTTAAATCTGATTTGCAGAATATGTCTAACAATGATTTTATAAATGTTGAAAGCTTGGATATGTACGGATTGGTTTATTATGATTATGTAAGCGATTCCAATAACGGCTATATAACCTTTTACACAATAAATTATAACGCGCCCGATGAAATTATAAAAAAGATAAAGGGTATGACGCAGGAAGAAATTAAAAATTTTTATGATGATTATTATAATTCCCGTGATCATTATAAAAGCTCATATTCCGAAAACTGCCCTGTAGAATTGTATACTTTTGATTTAAGCAACAGCAGTAATCAAACGCTTGATTATATAAAAAGTATGCAGACAGCGAATTAGTTATAAAATAAAAATCACACGCGAAAACGTGTGATTTTTATTTTATGTTTTTAAATTATCTTAAAAGTGAAAATCCAATATCAATAACTCCGCCTAAAAGCCTTGATGTTTTCCGCATTCCTATTGTTTCGGTAATCCATAAAATAATTAAGGCAATAAAATTTGCAATTATAAGAGTTACTTTTTTCATAGTAATTTACCTCCTAATGCTAATAATATTATAAGCTTTTTAAAAAATAAATCAATAGTTTCTTTTATTTTTATATACTATGACATTTTTTTATCAATAATAATAAAAAAGTAAAATTTATGTTGAAAATTGATTATATCTGATTTATAATACTACTAATTTAAAATAATGGGGGAATGTTTGAATGTATCCTGTTTCTTTGGGAATGATACAGGCAGTCAAAGCCGAATCGGGCTACGGCGAATATTTGAAAAATATAGATTGGACTCAGGTTGCCACTTTGGTTATTGCCAGCGTAGTAATTGTTATGGTGGTTCTTATTGTTCTTATTTTTGTGTTTAAATATTTCGGGCTTGCTGTTTCAAAATCACAAAATTTATCACATAAAAAGGATGAAAAGCCTGTTAAGCCTTTGCCGGTTTTAAATTCTTCTGCTTCAAGGGCGGCTGCAGCTCCGCCGGTTCAGCAGGGTATCAGCGGCGAAATAGTTGCGGCAATAGCTGCTGCAATATCGGCAAGTGAAGGCGGTAAGCAGGTTGTTATACGTTCAATAAAGGTTAAAAAGGTTGCGGGAAGAAATCCTTGGGCAGCAGCTGCTGCGGCGGATAACACAAGGCCGTTTTAACCTGATTTTACGGGAGGATTATTAAATTGAGTATTTTACAGGGTGTTTGGGGCGCTATTGTTGATATCGTGTCAAACAGCGGATATGCTTTTTTCTTTACGGACGGCGGATATAAAAATCTTATAATGATAGGCGTTGCTTTTTTCTTTTTGTATCTTGGAATTAAGCAGGGGTTTGAACCGCTTCTGATGATACCTATTGCTTTCGGAATGCTTCTTGCAAATATACCCGGCGCTAATTTGGCGGTTCAATATAATGATATACATGGATTTATTGATTTGCTGGCGGGAAGGATGATTAATGAAACAACCGGTGCGGTTTGTACCCCCGGGCTGATGGACTTTTTGTATTTCGGTGTTAAAGCCGGTATTTACCCGCCGCTTATTTTCCTCGGTATAGGAGCTATGACGGATTTCTCACCGCTTATTGCAAATCCCTCAAGCTTTATTTTGGGCGCGGCGGCTCAGTTTGGCATTTTCTTCACTTATATAGGGGCAACGCTTCTTAAATTTACTCCTCAGGAATCAGGCTCTATTGCTATTATAGGCGGCGCGGACGGACCTACCGCAATATTTGTAACCTCCCAGCTTGCTCCTCAGCTTTTGGGAACCATAGCGGTTGCGGCGTATTCTTATATGGCTCTTGTTCCGGTTATTCAGCCCCCTATTATGCGCGCGCTTACAACAAAAAAAGAGCGTTCTGTTGTTATGGATAATCTTCGCCCGGTATCTAAGCTTGAAAAAATTCTGTTTCCGATAATGGTAACGGTAATTGTTGCCTTGCTTCTTCCGGATGCCGCGTCTCTTGTGGGTATGCTTATGTTCGGCAACTTGCTTAAAGAAAGCGGAAGAACCGAGCGTATCGCTAAGGCGGCTCAAAATGAACTTATGAACATTATTACTATTATGCTTGGTTTATCCGTAGGAGCAACCACAAGTGCGCAAAGCTTTTTAACAAGCAAATCACTCGGAATAATAGCGCTTGGTCTTGTGGCGTTTGCGGTTGGAACCGCAAGCGGAGTGCTTTTCGGAAAACTAATGTATATCTTTACAAAAGGCAAGGTAAATCCGCTTATAGGCTCGGCCGGTGTTTCAGCTGTGCCTATGGCTGCCAGAGTAAGCCAAAAAGAGGGGCAAAGAGAAAATCCGGCAAATTTCCTGCTTATGCATGCTATGGGACCGAATGTTTCGGGCGTTATAAGCTCTGTTGTAGCGGCAGGCGTGCTTCTTACTCTTCTTAAATAATTCATCAATCATTTCAGGGTGCGGCGGACTGTGTTCCGGCACCCTGTTTTTAAACATAGTTTTTTATATGAGGTTTTTTACATATGGCTTTAAATGAAATGCAGCGGCAGGCTGTTAACTGCACCGAAGGTCCTCTTTTGATTTTGGCGGGAGCCGGTTCGGGTAAAACAACCGTGCTTGTAAACCGTGTGCAGCATATTATATCAGATGGTCTTGCTCTTCCGTGGCAGGTGCTGGCAATTACATTTACAAATAAAGCAGCGGGGGAAATAAAAGAAAGACTTATAAATACAATAGGCACAGAGGCAAATGATATTTGGGCATTTACCTTTCATTCCTGCTGTGCAAGAATATTAAGGCGTTTCGGCGACAGACTCGGATACAGCAATCATTTTACTATTTATGACACTGATGATCAAAAAAGAGTTATGAAGCGCTGCCAAAAATTCCTTGGATTAAATGATAAAATTATTCATCATAAATCCGTATTATCCGAAATAAGCTCTGCTAAGGACAGCTTGATTGATAGCAATGAATATAAAAAATTTGCCTCGAATGATTTCAGAAAGGCAAAAATTGCGGATTGTTATGAATTGTATCAAAAGGAGCTTTTAAAATCAGACGCTATGGATTTTGACGATATTATTTTTAATACCGTTAAGCTTTTAAGGGAAAACAGTGATGTAAGGGAACTTTATCAAAAGCAGTTTAAATATATTATGGTGGATGAATATCAGGACACCTCTCACGCCCAGTATATGCTGGTTTCGCTTCTTGCCGGCGGATACGAAAATATCTGTGTTGTTGGTGATGATGACCAAAGCATTTACCGATTCAGAGGAGCAACAATAGAAAATATCTTATCCTTTGAAAGTCAGTATAAAAACGCCAGGGTAATAAGACTTGAACAAAATTACCGTTCAACTCAAAATATTTTGGACGCCGCTAATGCCGTTATCTCTAACAACAAAAACAGAAAAGGCAAAAATCTGTGGACGGATTCGGGGCGCGGAGAAAAAATAATTTTTAATACACTTTCAAATGAATCGGAAGAGGCGTCATTTATTGCAGATGAAATTCTGAAAAATGTTAAGCGTGGCAAAAAAATGAGCGATCAGGCCATTTTGTACAGAATGAACGCTCAGTCACGAAATATAGAAATTACACTTGCAAAAAGCGGAATCCCTCATAAAGTTATAGGAGGAAATCGCTTTTTTGACAGAAAAGAAATCAAAGATATTGTTTCATATTTTGCCGTTATCAATAATTTTGCGGATAATGTGCGCCTTCAAAGAATTATCAATGTGCCTAAGCGGGGAATCGGAGAAACAATGTTTGCAAATGTGCTTGAAATTGCCACGGGTCTCGGTATTTCTGCGTTTGAGGTTTGCGAAAGAAGCGATGAATTTCAAAAAACTCTCAGATCGGCGCAAAAGCTGCAAAATTTCGCCTCTATGATAAGGCATTTTCAAAGCTGCCTTGAAAACGGTATGCCTCTTTCCGACCTGCTTCAGGAGTTGCTGAGCGAAACAAAGTATTTTGAATATCTTGATGAAGATCCCGAAAGCGCGGAGGACAGAAAAAATAATATAAACGAATTATCCTCAATGTTTATCAAATATCAGGAAGAGGATGAGGAATTTGAGCTTTCTGATTTTCTTGAGGATGTTGCGCTTGTTTCAGATATTGATTCATATAATGAGGATGATGACGCGGTTGTTATGATGACTCTCCATTCAGCAAAAGGGCTTGAATTTCCCATTGTTTATATTCCGGGAATGGAAGAAGGAATTTTTCCGGGAAATCAATCATTGTACAGTGATGAGGATTTGGAGGAAGAACGCCGCCTTGCATATGTGGGAGTTACCAGGGCAAAAGAAAAGCTTTATCTGATTAACGCCCGGCAAAGAATGCTTTACGGCACAACAAACCGGAATATGGCTTCGCGTTTTCTGCGCGAAATTCCCGCTGAAGTAACCGATGATGTAACCGTTGCTCCGTTCAGCCCTATAGGAAGCTTCACGAGAGCTGCGGCTCATACGCAAAATTCGTCTGTTTCTCATAAATTCGGGCAGGTAAGTGCGGTTAAATCCGAAAAATCCGCCGATTATAATGTTGGAGATACTGTTCGCCATAAAACTTTCGGCACGGGAGTTATTATTTCGGCAGCGCCAATGGGCGGGGATTTGCTTTTGGAAATCGCGTTTGAAAAGTCCGGTACAAAAAAGATTATGGCAAATTTCTCAAGGCTTGAAAAAATTTAATAGGCTTTTATTAATCAAAAGAAGCGCCCGGCTGC
>JAJBVR010000006.1 GCA_020859725.1 Clostridiales bacterium
ATAATTGTTATTTATAAGCGCCGCAAAGCGGCGCTTTTTTATGTAAAATTATTTTTGCTCAATTAATTTTGATAACATTCTTTAAAAGAATGTTATTTTTTGCACAATGTTGTGAATGCCGCTTAATAACGGGCTTTTCGGCATTTTTTAAGAATAAAAAATGCACTAAAAATGTGCTTTTGAATTTAAGATTTTATTATGTTTGCTGAAATCCTGTTAATTTATTGACAATCGTGGATTTATATATTATTATAATATCAATGTTAATAATACGCCATAATATAAGCGTAAATATAAATAAACAGAGAGGTAATTATTATGTCTAAAAAAATAGTTTTGGCAGGTGCATGCCGCACGGCTATAGGCACAATGGGCGGCACACTCAGCACAACTCCCGCTGCCGAGCTTGGCTCAATCGTTATTAAAAACGCTATTGAAAGAGCCGGCGTTCCCGCCGACGCGGTAGACCACGTATATATGGGATGCGTAATTCAGGCAGGTTTGGGTCAGAATGTAGCCCGCCAGGCTTCGATTAAAGCAGGTCTTCCTATTGAAACTCCCGCGGTTACGATTAATGTTGTATGTGGTTCAGGCCTTAACTGTGTTAATATGGCTGCTCAGATGATAGAGGCGGGTGACGCCGATATTGTTGTTGCAGGCGGTATGGAAAATATGAGCATGGCGCCTTATGCTCTTAAGCAGGGCAGATACGGCTATCGTATGGGCAATGCTCCGCTTATCGATACAATGGTAAACGATGCTCTTTGGGATGCTTTTAACGATTATCATATGGGTATTACGGCTGAAAACATTTGTGAAAAATACGGAATTACACGTGAAGAACTTGATGAATTTGCAGCAAACAGCCAGCAGAAATGTGAAAAAGCAGTTGCAGAGGGTAAATTCAGGGATGAAATTGTTCCTGTTGAGGTTAAGCAGAAAAAGCAAACAATTGTGTTTGACAAAGATGAAGGCCCCCGCCCCGGAACAACGGCGGAAGGCCTTGCAAGGCTTCGTCCCGCGTTTAAAAAAGACGGTATTGTAACGGCGGGTAATGCTTCCGGAATTAACGACGGCGCCGCGGCAATAGTTGTTATGAGTGCAGAAAAGGCTGAAGAACTTGGGGTTAAGCCAATGGCAACCTGGGTTGGCGGAGCTCTCGGCGGTGTTGATCCTGCTATTATGGGTATTGGCCCTGTTGCTTCCACAAACAAGCTTCTTAAAAAGCTTGATATGAAAATTGACGATATGGATCTTATTGAGGCTAACGAAGCGTTTGCGGCTCAGTCAATAGCAGTTGGGCGCGACCTTAAATTTGATTCGGAAAAGTTGAATGTTAACGGCGGCGCAATCGCGCTCGGTCATCCGGTTGGAGCTTCAGGATGCCGTATTCTTGTTACTCTGCTTCATGAAATGGAAAAGAGAGACGCTAAAACAGGCCTTGCCACTCTTTGCATAGGCGGCGGTATGGGCTGCTCCACAGTTGTTAAAAGAGATTAATTATAATTGAGTTGGGGAAAATATGATGGAATTTATTAATTATGAGGCGGACAGCGCTGTTGCTGTTTTAACAATAAACCGTCCGAAAGCGCTTAACGCTTTAAACAGCGCGGTGCTTGATGAAATAAACGAAACGCTTGATTCCGTGGATTTAAACACAATTCGTGCTCTTATTATTACGGGAGCCGGCGAAAAATCCTTTGTGGCGGGCGCGGATATAGGTGAGATGAGCACCCTTTCCAAGGCAGAAGGCGAGGCTTTCGGCAAAAAAGGAAACGACGTGTTCAGGAAAATCGAAACATTTCCTATTCCCGTTATTGCCGCAGTTAACGGATTTGCACTTGGCGGCGGATGCGAAATTTCAATGGCCTGTGATATAAGAATTTGCTCTGAAAATGCTGTTTTCGGTCAGCCTGAGGCAGGTCTCGGAATTACTCCGGGCTTCGGAGGCACACAGCGGCTGGCTCGTATTGTGGGCGTGGGTATTGCAAAGCAGCTTATTTACACCGCAAGGAATATAAAATCTGCCGAGGCGCTTCGTATAGGCCTTGTCAATGCGGTTTATCCCGCGGAAGAGCTTATGTCTGCGGCAAGAAAAATGGCCGGCAATATTGCCGCTAACGCTCCGATTGCGGTTCGTAATTGCAAAAAAGCAATTAATGACGGGCTTCAAACGGATATTGACAGCGCGCTTGTTATTGAGGAAAAGCTTTTCGGCGGATGTTTTGAAACCGAGGATCAAAGATACGGAATGGAATTTTTCCTTGACAGAAATAAAGATAAGGTTAAAAAACCTTTTCAAAATAAATAATTGGAGGATTATACAATGAAAGTCGGAATTATAGGAGCGGGCACAATGGGCTCCGGAATTGCACAGGCATTTGTCCAGGTAGACGGTTATGAGGTAGCGCTTTGCGATATTAACAATGAATTTGCCGAAAACGGGAAAAAGAAAATTGCAAAGGGCTTTGAAAAAAGAATCGCTAAAGGTAAAATGGATCAGGCAAAGGCTGATTCTATTCTTGCTAAAATCACTACCGGAACAAAGGAAATTTGCTCAGACTGTGATTTAATCGTTGAAGCCGCGCTTGAAGTTATGGATGTTAAAAAGCAAACATTTAAAGAACTTCAGGATATTGTTAAGGCGGACTGCGTTTTCGCAACAAACACATCATCACTTTCAATAACGGAAATCGGCGCAGGGCTTGACAGACCTATTATAGGAATGCATTTCTTCAATCCGGCTCCCGTTATGAAACTTGTTGAGGTTATAGCGGGCGCTAACACACCTGATGAGCTTGTTGAAAAAATTAAATCAATCGCTTCCGAAATCGGCAAAACTCCTGTTGAAGTTAAAGAAGCGCCGGGCTTTGTTGTTAACAGAATTTTAATTCCGCTTGTTAACGAGGGTATTACGGTTTACGAAATGGGAATTGCAAGTGTTGAGGATATTGACACAGCTATGAAGCTGGGCGCAAATCACCCAATGGGGCCGCTTGAACTCGGCGATTATATAGGCCTTGATATTGTGCTTGCTATTATGGAAACAATTTATTCCGAAACAGGCGATCCTAAATACCGCCCTGCCACACTTCTTAAAAAGATGGTTCGCGCGGGCAAGCTCGGCCGCAAAACCGGCGTTGGTTTTTACGATTACCGCAAGTAATTATTATATATTTAAGGCTTCCGTTTTCTGCGGAAGCCTGTATCGCTGTAATACAGTATTTTAACGGAGGATATACTAATGGATTTTACATTAAGTAAAGAACATGAAATGGCAAGAAAGCTTTTTGCTGATTTTACCGAAAATGAAGTTAAGCCTCTTGCCGTTGAAACAGATGAAACAGAAAAGTTTCCCCGTGAAACGGTTTCAAAAATGCAAAAGCTGGGATTCCTCGGTATTCCCATTCCAAAGGAATACGGCGGTCAGGGATGTGATCCGCTCACATATGTTATGTGCGTTGAGGAGCTTGCAAAGGCATGCGCCACAACAAGTGTTATCGTTTCCGCCCACACTTCGCTTTGCTGCGATCCTATTCTTACATACGGCACAGAAGACCAAAAGCAGAAGTTTTTAAAGCCCCTTGCTTCGGGTGAGCTTTTAGGCGCTTTTGCGCTTACAGAACCGGGCGCCGGCACAGACGCGCAGGGCGCGCAGACAAGAGCTGTGCTTGACGGGGACGAATGGGTGCTCAACGGCTCCAAATGCTTTATAACAAACGGTAAAGAGGCGGATATTTATATTGTTATCACCGTTACGGATGTTGTTGAAGATAAAAGGGGAAGAAAGAAAAAGCTGTTTTCGGCTTTCATCGTTCCCAAAACCGCTCCCGGATTTCTTTTCGGCACAAAGGAAAAGAAAATGGGCATCCGCGGTTCATCCACATATGAGCTTATTTTCCAGGATTGCAGAATTCCAAAGGAAAACATACTCGGACCTCAGGGTAAGGGATTCGGAATTGCAATGCACACTTTGGACGGCGGCCGTATAGGTATTGCCGCGCAGGCGCTTGGAATTGCGGAGGGCGCGCTTGACAGAACCGTTGAATACGTTAAGGAAAGAAAGCAATTCGGCAGATCAATAGGCGCTTTTCAGAACACTCAGTTCCAGCTTGCCGATATGGCAACAAAGGTTGAGGCTGCAAAGCTTCTTGTTTATAAAGCCGCCCAGGCAAAGGCAACTCAAAAATCATATTCCTTTGAAGCGGCTCAGGCAAAATTATTTGCCGCTGAAACCGCTATGGAAGTAACCACAAAGGCAGTTCAGCTTTACGGCGGTTACGGTTATATCCGTGAATATGAAATTGAAAGAATGATGCGTGACGCAAAAATAACCGAAATTTACGAGGGCACATCAGAGGTTCAGCGTATGGTTATCAGCGGTAGCTTATTGAAATAAGGAGGACTGAACAGAATGAAAATTGTAGTTTGTATTAAGCAGGTACCCGATACAAAGGGCGGAGTTCAGTTCAACCCGGACGGCACCTTGAACAGAGCGGCAATGCTTACAATTATGAACCCTGATGATAAAGCGGGTCTTGAAGCGGCTCTTCGCATCAAGGATGAATGCGGGGCAGAGGTAACGGCTCTTACAATGGGGCTTCCAAAGGCTGAAGAGGTTTTGCGCGAGGCTATGGCAATGGGCGCGGATAACGGCATTTTGGTAACGGACAGAGTCTTGGGCGGAGCCGATACATGGGCAACCTCAACTACTATAGCGGGTGCACTTCACAATCTGGATTATGACATTATTATTACAGGCCGCCAGGCTATAGACGGAGATACGGCTCAGGTTGGTCCGCAGATAGCTGAGCATTTGGGCATCCCGGTTATTTCTTATGCACAGGAAATCAAGGTTGACGGCGATTACGTTATCGTTAAGCGCCAGTTTGATGACAGATATCATATGCTTAAGGCTAAAATGCCTGTAGCGATTACCGCGCTTTCAGAGCTTAATAAGCCAAGATATATGACCCCCGGCGGAATTTTCGATTCTTATAAAAAAGATATAACAGTTTGGGGCAGAGCAGATTTAAAGGACGTTGATGATTCAAATATCGGTCTTAACGGTTCGCCAACGAAAATTGCCAAGGCTTCCGATAAGGTAAGAAAAGGCGCAGGCGAAAAGGTTGCTCCCGATACACCGCAGGAAGCGGCGGATTATATTTTTGCTAAGCTTGCAGATAAGCATATTATTTAAGGAGGGCTGAATAATGGTTACAGAAAATATCGAACAGTATAAGGGCGTATTTATTTACGCGCAGCAGGTTGATAATGAAATCAGTCCCATTGCATATGAACTTTTGGGAAAAGCCAAAGACCTTGCAAAGGATCTTGGCACACAGGTAATGGCAGTGCTTCTTGGATATAATATTAAAAATCTTGCTGATTCACTTGCCGAATACGGCGCGGACAGAGTTATTACGGTTGATAATCCCGTGCTTGAAACATACCGCACAGAACCTTATACACAGGCTCTTGCAGCAGTTATAAACGAATATAAACCGGAAATTATGCTTGTAGGCGCAACCGCTATAGGCAGAGATTTAGGCCCCAGAGTTTCCGCAAGAGTAGGCACAGGCTTAACAGCAGACTGTACCTCGCTTGAAATCGGAGATTTTCCGCTTAATCCTATGCCTAACAGGGAGCAGAAGCACAATCAGCTTCTCATGACTCGCCCGGCTTTCGGCGGAAACACCATAGCCACTATTGCTTGCCCCGATAATCGTCCGCAGATGGCGACTGTACGTCCGGGAGTTATGCAGAAAATCGCGCCGGAAGCAGGCGCAAAGGCGGAAGTTATTGAATTTAATCCGCTGCTTGAAGAAAACAACTGCTATGTTGAAATCCTTGATGTAGTTAAAGAGGTGGCAGAGGTTGTTGATATTCAAGCGGCTAAAATTCTTGTTTCGGGCGGAAGAGGCGTTGGAAGCAAGGAAAACTTTAAGCTTCTTCAGGATTTGGCGGATGCGCTCGGAGGAGCGGTATCCTGCTCAAGAGCTGTTGTGGACAACGGTTGGATGCCTAAAGACCTGCAGGTAGGTCAAACGGGAAAAACCGTTCGCCCGAATGTCTATTTTGCTATTGGTATCAGCGGAGCCATTCAGCACACTGCTGGAATGGAAGAATCAGATATTATTATTGCAATAAACAAGGATGAGAACGCGCCTATTTTTGATGTTGCCGATTACGGAATCGTTGGCGACCTCAATAAAATTATTCCGCTTCTTACAGAGGAAATAAAAGCAAAAGCTAAATAATTTAAGGCAAAGATAATTGAATAAATAAAGGGTGGCATAGTTCAAACAACCTATGCCGCCCTATTTTTATGGTTTGTTATGATTCAAATTTGATATTTGGCATAATAACAGAAAAATGCTGCTGATTTCAGCACACTTTTCAAATTACTGCCTGTTGTTTTCTCCCCAGACGCACAGCAAATCCAGAATTTTCATAAGGGACTTTCCACGGTCTGTTAAACTGTATTCAACTTTAGGCGGTATTTTGGGGGTATTCTTTGCGAAACACCAAACCGCCGGCCTCCAACTCCTTAAGGCTTGCACTTAATGTTTTATCAGAAATGGTTTTTATTTATCTTCGCATATCGTTAAACCGCATAACCTTAAACTCCATAAGGCAATAAAGAATAATCATTTTATATTTTACGCTTATGAGCGAAAGAGTATAAGCAAATCCGGTATCGCTGAAATTTGGATTTTCTATATAGTTTTAATCATAGTTTACATTTCCTTAAATGGTAGT
>JAJBVR010000148.1 GCA_020859725.1 Clostridiales bacterium
GTTCTGTATACTTAGCATATAACTTGAAGATATTGTAATAATTTACATAAATTTCCGCATTAATTACCGTATTCACACTAAAAAAACTGACTCCGCCAGAAAAACGAAATCAGTTTGCGCTTAATTTTTTTTGTGCCATAAAACAACTTTTTTGTGCCGTGCGCACAATTTTGAGCTGTTAATTAAACAGCAGCGGGTTATTTTTATAAATTATATTATTCCGTTTTGCCCATAACATTCAGCGGATTAACATACTTGCCGTCTACCTTTGTTTCAAAATGAAGGTGGCTTTCAAGCGAAGACTCAAACGGAACGCTTCCCAGAGTGCCCAATACCTGACCGATTTCAACACGGCTTCCCTTTGAAACGCTTACGGAATCCAACCCGCAGTACCTTGCTACAAGTTTGCCGCCGTGGTCTATTTCAACAACCATGCCGAGCATACTGTCATTATACACATCAAGAACCAGTCCTGCGTTCGCGGAAAGCACATCCGCACCTGCTTCGCCCTTGAAATCAACGGCAGTGTGGCTTCTGTAATCACCCATAGTATCATTTTTAACAAGTTCTTCCGAATATCCGTTTACAACGGTTTCAGAAATTGGGTACTGATAAAAGCTTTTATACGGAGTGTTTGAATCCGACTGCTCCATTGACGAGCTTTCAGTTGCTTTTTCCGTTGTAGTTTGCGCGGCAGTAGTTGCCTTTGAAGTATCTTTCACCGTTACGGATTTTTGAACCGCGGTTGTATCCACAATAGTGGTGGGTTCATTAACATCCTTTGTGTTTCTGGTTGAAAAATAAACAATAACACCAAGCGCGATTATAGAAACGCAAACAACGGAAAAAAGCGCTTTTAAATTTTTGCCTGAATTTTTAGATTTATATTTTGATGACATAAAAAACACCTCAAAAGCATTATGCCCTGAGGTGTTTTTGATTATACATTATTTTTATTATTAACATTTTTTAAAATTTCAATGCAGTTTCTAACCGTTTCAAGCGCCGATTCATAATTCGGCTTAACGGCAATATAAGACTTTTTCGCGGCGGAAAGCAAAACCCTGCCTTTCATGGCCTTATTAAGCGCGGCAACATACGCAATGGGCGGCTCATTCATATACATAAGCACGGAGCCGTTCCTTTGGGAGATTTCATAAATTCCCAATTCCGCAGCAGAATTTCGCAAAAGAGAAATTTCAATGAGCCCGTTTATTGACGCCGGAGGCGTGCCGAATCTGTCCTTAAGCTCATCAATCACATCATTGGCGTCCTCATCTGTTCTTACCGCGTCAATCCGCTTATAAACAGAAAGCTTTTGCGCAACGGATTCAATATATTCATCCGGAATATGAGCTTCAACCGGCAAGTCAATAAGGCATTCGGGATTTTCTTCGCCCTCTTTAAGCTCGCCCTTTTCCTCCGCAACAGCGTCGCCGAGTAATTTAAGATACATATCATATCCAACGGCTTCCATATGCCCGTGCTGCCTGCTTCCCAAAATTGAGCCCGCACCCCTTATTTCCAAATCACGCATAGCGATTTTAAAGCCGGAGCCAAATTCAGTGTATTCCCTGATAGCTTCAAGCCTTTTGGAAGCGATTTCC
Organism: Clostridiales bacterium; assembly: GCA_020859725.1. Classification (GTDB taxonomy): domain Bacteria; phylum Bacillota; class Clostridia; order Oscillospirales; family Acutalibacteraceae; genus Eubacterium_R. The sequence goes on from JAJBVR010000148.1 coordinate 1,608, forward strand.
GTTAATTCCTTTCCTCTTGAAAAAGTTAAATACGCATAAGCCCGGCGTGAGCTTCTGCCGACTCTGCCTCTGATTTGATGCAGCTGAGCAAGTCCCATCCTGTCTGCGTTTTCAATAATAAGGGTGTTTACATTGGCAACATCCACACCGGTTTCAATAATAGTGGTGCAAACAAGAATATCTATTTCCCCGTTTATAAGCTGAGCCCAAACATCGGAAAGCTGCTCTTCCGTCATTTTCCCGTGGGCGATTCCCACTCTTGCATCCGAAATTGCTTTTTTTATTTTAACGGCGGTGTGCTCAATAGTTTCAATATTATTATGAAGATAATAGCACTGCCCGCCCCTGGCAAGTTCTTTTTCCATAGCTTCCGCAAGCATTTCAAAATCATATTCCGCCACATAGGTTTGCACCGGGTATCTGTCACCGGGGGCCTCTTCTATAAGGCTCATATCCCTTATTCCCGAAAGCGCCATATTAAGAGTTCTCGGAATGGGAGTTGCCGAAAGGGTAAGCACGTCAACCCGTGGGAATTTTTCTTTCATTCTTTCTTTTTGAGCAACTCCGAATCTTTGCTCCTCATCAACTATAAGCAGCCCCAAATCGTGAAATTTAATATCCTTGCTGATTATCCTGTGTGTGCCAACCAAAAGATCCACATCCCCGTTTGCCAAACCCTTAATAATTTCCTTTTGCTTTGTTTGAGAAACAAAACGGGATAGCATCTCCACATTTACGGGAAAAGCCTCCATTCTTGCTCTTGCCGTGTTAAAATGCTGCATGGCAAGCACCGTTGTGGGCACTAACACCGCGCACTGCTTGCCCTCTGTTATACATTTAAACGCCGCTCTTAACGCAACCTCCGTTTTGCCGAATCCAACATCTCCGCAAAGAAGCCTTTCCATAGGAACGGGGCGTTCCATATCTTTTTTTATTTCCTCGGCGCATCTTAACTGGTCATCCGTTTCATCATACGCAAATCTAAGTTCAAAATCGCGCTGAAAATCAGTATCTTCCGAAAAAGCATAGCCCTTTGTGCTCATACGCTTTGCATAAAGCGCTATAAGTTCCTTTGCCATATCCTTAACGGACGCTCTAACCTTTGCCTTGGCCTTTTTCCATTCGCTGCCGCCAAGGCGGTTAATTTTAACTCTGCTGTTATCACCGGGCCCTATGTATTTTGACACCAAATCAAGCTGAGTAACGGGAACATACAAAGTGTCCCCTTTAGCGTATGAAATTTTTATATAATCCTTTTTAACACCGTTTAACTCAAGCGCGTGTATTCCCTCAAAAATTCCTATTCCGTGCACATTATGCACAATATAATCTCCTGCGGAAAGCTCATCAAGCGAGCGTATGACATTTTTGGAATTAACCGCTTTATTTTTTCTTTTTTTCTGAAACGATTTCAGATGAGTAATAAGAGCAAATTTTATATCGGAAAGCTGAAATCCCGCATTTACCGTGCCGGTTGTAACCGTAACCGCCCCGCTTTGAAATTCCAAGGGGTAACCATTGCTGAATACGGAATTAATCCCCACGTCATTCAAATCATATGAAAGCGCTTTTGCGCTTCTTGATGTGCCCGCCATAATACAAACCGTGTAACCGGTTTTCAAAAGGTGAGAAGCATCCTCCTTAATCTGCTCTGTTGTGCCGTTCCATGCGGCAAGACTCTGAACGGAAAACCCCGCCAAATGCGCTATGGGGGTGTCAAACGAGCCTCTGGGCAGCGAATCAAGATATACCGCTCCGCTGCTTTGATAAATCTGCTTTAATTCTTCAAAATCAAGATTGAATTTATCCAAGCCTCTGCAAAGTGTTCCGTTTTCCACAAACCACTTTATCTGCTCATTCATAAGCTTGACTGAGCTGTGAACCTTTTCCTTAACTCTTGCCGTTTCGCATACAAACATAAGCTTGGGCGCGTAATCGAATATGCCGTTGCTGTTGTAAGCAAGAGGAATATATTTATCAATACCTGAAAGCGGGATTCTGTTTTTAAGATTATCGGAATCACTGTAAAGCTTTTCACGCGCTTTAATTGCCTTGCCTTTCAGCGAACGTGCAAGAGTTTCAATTTTTTCCGCAAATTTCACAGCGGAATCAAAAAGAACCTCAGACGCGGGAATTATTTCAATTTCACTTAACTTTCCTGTTCTGCGCTGAGTTGAAATATCAAATGTTGAAATTTCATCCACAATATTTCCCCAAAACTCAATGCGCGCGGGTTCACTGTATCTCGGAGGGAAAATATCAACTATTCCGCCCCTTACGGCAAACTGAGAAATTCCGTCCACCTGCTCATACCTGCTGTAGCCTGCCGAAACAAGGCTGCTTACCAGATTTTCCGCACTTATTTCATCGCCTTTTTTTATTAAAGCGGCGCGTTTTTTTAATTCATCCGGCGGCATTGTTTTTTGGCAGGCGGCATTTGCCGAGCACACAACGGCAGTATATTCACCGTTTAATATTTTAGAAAGCGTTCCCAGCCTTATATGCTCAAAATCGTGGGAAACTCCGGCAACTTCCTGAAAAGTAAATTCACGCGCGGGATAATACAGAACCCCCGCCTGAACAGCTCCCAGATTTTCGCTCATTCTTACGGCTGACGCCTCATCAGGCACAATAATAATTGATTTTTCATTTTTTTCCTGAATAAGAGCATGAATTAAATGCGCTTTAAAGGCGTCTGAAACGCCTGTAACCCCAACGGGATTTCCGCCGGGGTTTATATTTTTTGCAAGAGTTACAAATTCACTGCTCTTTTCAAAAATTTTTGAAAAGCAAGACATATATTTTCTTCTTTCTAAAGTATTAAATATCAGTTAAACAAATTCATTGCCCTGTCTGTTTCCCCGTCTACAAGCAGTTGAACGGCGGAACAGGCATTTTCAAGCGCAGACTTTAAATCGGCTTCCTGCTCTTTTGGGAATCTTCCCAAAACCCAATCCGCCAAATCAATATACGCATTCGGTTTTTTTCCCACTCCTATTTTAATTCTGGGAAAATCCTGGCTTTTGATATTTTCTATAATGCTTTTAAGACCGTTATGGCCTCCTGCTGAGCCTTTTCGCCTTATTCTTATTTTTCCCGTATCCAGTGAAATATCATCTGAAATTACTATGATATTCTGCGCCGGGATTTTATAAAACGCCGCCGCTTCCCTTAACGCTTCTCCCGAATTGTTCATAAACGTTTGCGGCTTCATTAAAAGGCATTTTTTGTTATTTATATTAACATCACATACAAGCGAATGAAATTTTAGTTTTTTTATATTTACGTTATTTTGCATTGCAAGCAAATCAACAGCCAAAAAGCCCGCGTTATGGCGGGTCATTTCATATTTGGCGCCGGGATTTCCCAGCCCCGCTATAATAAATTCAACAGATTCGCCGCTTTTTTTTAATGAAAACATTTTTATTTTAATCCTTTTTATATTATTTATAGCTTTTTGCTCGCGAAATCGCATTTAAATTTAATTTAAAATATAAATCTATTACATTAATTAACGCGCATTGGGGCGTGCCCATAAGACACGCCCCCTAAAAACTTTTTATCGGAAATTTCAAGTGGTATTTTACTGCTCTGTTTTTTCAAATTCAGAAAAATCCCTTTCCTCGTCTGATTTCTCATAATTATACATATTTTCATCTTTAACATGCTTTGCCAAATATTCATTACGGTCAAACAGCTCATCCGCCTTAACCTTCCAAGCCTTTGCCGCAGCAACTGTTTTATCAAAAAGCTCGTTTGCGGATTCGGGATTTTGCATTTCGGTTGAATAAGCGCCTGTTTCGGCAACCATTTTACTGATTGCTCCCGGATTATCAAGCACGGGGCATGGACGAAGCATATTATTGTTGAACGGCTGATTTTTCTTATAAGCCATAAACAGAGGGCTTTTAAGAGCGTCCAGCACGGAGCATTCCTTTATATTAACATTGGAATAATGAACAAACGCGCACGGCTCGCAATCTCCGTTTGAATTAATATGGAAATAATGGCGTCCGCCGGCAATGCAGCCCTGAACATACTCGCCGTCGTTCCAGAAATCAAGCGCGAATATAGGCTTTGTTTCGCGCCATTCGTGCATTTTTTTATACATAAGAGCACGCTGATCCTGTGAAACCATAAGATCTGTTACAGCGCCGTTCCCTGTGGGCATATATGTAAAGAACCAAGCAAATCTTACTCCGTGGTCAATAAGCCAATCCATATATTCATCGGAGGCAAGCACCTCTGTGTTTTTGCTTGTGTAGCAAAGAGAAGCGCCGAAAGGAATACCTCTGTCCTTAAGCCTTTGCATAGCGGCAGTGCATTTTTTAAATGTTCCTTCTCCGCGGCGAAAATCATTTTCCTCCTCATAGCCTTCAATGGAAAACGCCGGCAGGAAATTTCCTACTTCACCTATTTCATCGGCAAAGCTGTCATCAATAAGCGTGCCATTTGTAAAGCTCATAAATACACAATCCGGGTTTTCACGGCAGATACGCATTAAATCCGCTCTTCGCATAGTAGGCTCTCCGCCCGTGTAAAGATACATAAATGTGCCGAGCTCCTTGCCCTGCTGAATTATTCTTGTTAAATCATTATAAGAAAGCTGGCTTGTGTGGCCGTATTCGGCAGCCCAGCAGCCTGTGCATTTAAGATTGCAGGCAGCCGTAGGATCCATAAGAATTGCCCAAGGAACATTACAGCCGTATTTTTCAATATTTTCCATTCTTATTGAATAGCTGTTTATCGCCACATTCATTATAGGCGGAATGAGCTTCATAAGAAAATCCTCGTTTGTTTCGCAGACAAGAGCTCTTGCAAACTGCATCCAGTTATTATCAGGATTATCCAATACTTTGTGAAGCCCCGCATATGTGGAGCGATTAACCTTTTTTACATCTGCCATTTCAAGAAGCGATAAAATTGTCGCATTTGAATTAAAATCCTTGCGCGCATATTTAACCGCCTGTTTAACTGCAATAGTCATTGCTGTTTCTTTTAAAGATTTCATTTAATATTTCCCTCTTACTATCAAAATTTAAAAAACAAAAATAAATATCAAAACTAAAATTAATTGTGTTATAAATATAATGATAAATATAATGCC
>JAJBVR010000031.1 GCA_020859725.1 Clostridiales bacterium
CATACAACAGCTATACCCTAAACAGCATTTCCATGGCCGCCGGCACTGAATCCGTTAAAGACGTAAAATATTTTAAAAGCACAGTTTCAAAGGTTATATCAACACGCACAGAGGTCTCGGATAAGCTGCGCGGGCTTGGCTTCAAAGTGATGGATTCTCAAACCAATTTTTTGTTTGCTACACATCCCCAAAAAAATATGAAAGATTATTTTGAGTGGCTTAAAGCGCAAAAAATTTATATCAGGCATTTTAATTTGCCCAGAATAAAAAACTATGTAAGAATTACAATCGGAACAAATAGTGAAATGGATATTTTTCTTAAAAAAACAAAAGAATATTTAAACAAATAAAAATCAGGGGAAAAGCTTTATGCCGTTCTCCCCTGATTTTTATTTGTGTTTAAAATTATTTATTTGATTTTTTTCTTTCCGCCTCTTCAATTTCCTTGTAAAACGCATTGGCTTTCATATACACCATAATTATATCATGAATTTCCTTTGCCAATTCTCCCTGAGAATATTGGCCTGAAACCATACGTTCATCATCATCAATGCACAAAGGGCCTTTTTCATAATCGTTAAATGTGGGCATTACGGAATACATATCCTTTGTTTTAACAATAGAAATTAAAGTTAAATCTGCGGTTGCGGCAACAAATCCTTTCTTTTTCATATATTTTTCAATAGTAGAAACATTATTTCCGTCATCGTGTTCTTTTGTAAAGCACGCCTCAAAAACACGCTCAATAAAATTTTCAATTTGAGCATCCGTATACGGAGCTTTCAACACAAGCACCGTATCGATATCCGCTATACCGAATTGCTTGCTTTCACCGCACGGAATGCCTATAAGATTTTCATCCTTATCAACATAAAGTGAAATTGTAAGAAATTCTCTTTCCATATTAAATACAAAACCTTTCAAAATCCAAACCATTATAAAATATAACAGTGGGAAATTAATTAAATACCGATTATACTATAAATGAATTATAACCGAATTTTCAATAACGATTGTTTTTTAGTATATCATATTTAATTGAAAAGTGCAATTTTTTATGATAATATATTTAGTAAAGGTGATTTTATGAAAAAGGTTTTGATAACAGGCGGCGCTACGGGAATAGGAAGGGAAACCGCTATACTTTTCGCAAACAGCGGATATGATGTTTATATTACATATAACAAAACTCAACCCGATTATTCGGGGATAACAAAGATAAAATGCGATTTATCCGATTGTGAAAGCATAAAAAAATTATTTAAAAATTTTAATTCTCTTGATATTTTAGTGAATAACGCTGGAATAAGCCTGATAAAAATGATTAATGATACTGATAATAATGATTATGAAAATCTTATGAACATTAACTCAAAAGCGGTTTATTTCTGTGCTAAAGAAGCGGTAAAGCTGATGCTGAAAAAGCACAGCGGAGCTATAATAAACATTTCATCTGTTTGGGGTGAAACAGGCGCCTCCTGCGAAACGCTCTATTCAATGAGCAAGGCCGGAGTGATAGGATTTACCAAAGCGCTTGCCAAAGAACTGGCGCCCAGCGGGATAACGGTTAACTGCATTTCGCCGGGAATAATCGACACACGAATGAACAAAAATTTTTCGCCTGAAGAGCTTAAAGAGCAGGTTCCTATGGAACAAATAGGAAAAGCCGGAGATATAGCTGAAGCAGTACTTTTTCTTGCAAAAAGCAGCTATATCACGGGTCAAAATTTAAGCATAAACGGCGGATTGGTGATTTAAAAAACTGTAACACTTCCCTTTGCTTTTCATAGTATGATTTAGAAAAGCGAAGGGAGGTTCGACTATGGGTTGCGGTTGTAACAACGGTTGCGGCGGTTCTTCTTGGATTGTTATTCTCATTATAATCCTTCTTCTCTGCGGTGGTTTTAACAATGGTTGCGGAAGCAATGACTGCGGATGCGGTTGCTGATTTCCAAATGAAGTTTCATAAAAAATACACTCGGGAAACCGAGTGTATTTTTTATTTTTTTAATAATGATAAAACACTGATTTACATTAAATATATCAGTAATTAAAAAAATAAAAAATTTTTTAAAAAAAGTATTGACTTTCTTTGACCTTTGTGCTAATATGAACACAGAAAGTCAAGGAAAGTCAAAGTCAAAGCAAGTTAAAGTACTTTGAGAAAACAAACAGGCTTAATAAATCTTAGGAGTGATAATAAAAAATGAAAATGACAGATATTATTGCCGATATGATTTTGGATATGTTTGACGATAATAAAAGCACTATTCAGATTCAAAGAAACGATTTGGCTTCACAAATCGGATGTGTTCCGAGCCAAATTAATTATGTTATTACTTCCCGATTCACTCCTGAACAGGGATACAGAATTGAAAGCAGACGCGGCGGAGGCGGATGTATATATATAACGCGCGCCGACTCCAAAGAATCAGCTATAGTTTCACTTATAAACAGCGTAGGAAGTTCGCTTGATGAGCGCACTGCAAAATCTCAAATATATAATTTAAAATACCAAAATCTTATTGACGACAAAAGCGTAAGACTTTTAATTGCCGCCACGGCAGACGGATGTTTTAAAGGCCTGCCGGCGGAAACAAAAAATTCTTTAAGAGCAAAGCAGTTTAAACAGATGCTGCTTGCCTGTATTGATTAATATTTAAGAGAGGATGAATTTATTATGAAATGCCAACATTGCAATAAAAATGAAGCAACAACTTATATTAAGAGAAATATTAACGGAAAAGTAACGGAAATGCACCTTTGCAGCGAATGCGCAGCAAAGCTTGGCGTTATGCAGGAATTCGGTCCTGAAAGCTTTTTTGCCGATTCTTTTCTCGGGAATTTGCTTGGAGCGGGCATTCCGGCAATGAATATAATTTCCGGAATAGACAGATGTGAATACTGCGGTTCAACTTTTAATGATATTGTTAACAGCGGAAAAGTGGGATGTTCAAACTGCTACAGTAAATTTTCCGATAAACTTGAACCATCCATAGTTAAGCTGCACGGAAACACAAGCCACATAGGCAAGCACTTAACCTATACTCAAGTTGATGATGAAGGTGAAAAAGCCGAAGAAAAACAGCCGGATGAATTAACCAAACTGAAAAATGAACTGAAACAGGCGGTTAAAGAGCAAAGATTTGAAGACGCGGCTGTACTTCGTGACAAAATAAAAAATCTTTCCGGGGAGGAGTAAGAAAATGAATAAGTGGTACGAAGAAGCTGGAGCGGACAATGATGTTGTTTTATTTTCCAAAGCGAGGATTGCAAGAAATTTAAGTGATACTCCGTTTAAAACCAGAATGAGCGGTGATATTAAAAGAAATACGGCGAAAAAGCTTTATGCCTGTATTAAAAATTCGGAGCTTGCCGGTGATTTTGAAATTGTTGATTTATCGGGCGCGTCATCAGCCAAAGCTGCGTCTTACGCAGAACGGCAAATAATAAGCCCGGAATTTGCAAAAGAAAAAGGCGCTTTTTTAACAACCGCCGATGAAAGTGTTTCAATAATGCTTTGTGAAGAGGACCATATAAGAATTACATCCTTTGCATCCGGTTTTAATTTTGAAAGCGCGTATAAAAAAGCCGATAAAGTTGATGATATTTTTCTTTCAAACATGCCCATAGCGTTTGATGAAAAGCTTGGATTTTTAACAGCAAGTCCCGTAAATTTGGGAACAGGGCTTAAACTTTCGGCGGGGCTTCATCTTCCTGCTGTTAAAGAAAACAACGAAATAGGAAAAATAACATCGCTTGTAGGAAAACTGGGATTCACTTTAAGACCTATTTATAATGATAACGGCGCGTTTTATATGCTTACAAACCAAGTTTCTTTGGGTATAACGGAAAAAGCCGCAGCAGAAAATATCAAATCCGTAACGTCACAAATAATAATGCAGGAAAGAAATCTTCGTGCCACAATGAAAAACAGTGAATATTGGGAGGATAAATTATACAGAAGTTTGGGCACACTTAAAATGGCAAGGCGTTTAAACTTCGGTGAATTTATATCCCTGGCGTCTGATGTCAGACTAGGTATTGCATTAGCTTATTTTGATATTGATATAAACAAAATAACAAAGCTTATTCAAACACTGGCAGACGGAAATGTTATCTCTTCACAGCAAAGTGAGGAAAATCCTGAGCTTGTTTCAAAGCTCAGAGCACAAATTATAAGAAATAATCTTAATTAATTACTTCTTTCAAAGGAGGCATAAAAATGTATAAATTCAATAATTTTACACAAAAAGCAAACGAGGTTTTAAACCTTGCGATTAAAGCAGCTGAAAATTTCGGGCACACATATATCGGTTCCGAGCATATTCTTATAGGAATTCTTAAGGAAGGAACAAGCGCCGCCGTTCCTGTTTTGCAGGACAGAGATATAACGCTTGAAACGGTTGAAGATATAATCAAGGAAAATACGGGAGTAGGAAACCAGACTGTGCTTTCCCCCAATGACTTTACACCAACCGGAAAGCGTATTCTTGAAATGGCATTTCAAATTGCAAGAAGCATGCGAAATTCTTTTGTGGGAACAGAGCATATTTTTCTTGCCATTTTAAGAGAAAGCGATTCCGGCGCCGTAAAAATTCTTAACGCCTGCGGAATAGACGAAAATATGCTTATGCAGGAATTTATCAATTCCGTCAGCAGCGATGACGATGGATGCAAAAATTCAAAGCAGGGCAAAAAAGGAAAAAGCAACACGCCTACTCTTGATGAATTTGGAAATGATTTAACCGAAAAAGCAAGAGAGGGAAAAATAGACCCGGTTATAGGCAGAGAAAAAGAAATAGAAAGAGTTATTCAGATACTTTCAAGGCGCACTAAAAACAACCCATGCCTTATCGGTGAGCCCGGAGTAGGTAAAACGGCAATTGCTGAGGGGCTGGCTCTTAAAATAGTTAAAGATGAAGTTCCCGAATTGCTTGCAGGTAAAAAAATAGTTGCCCTTGATTTAACATCAATGGTTGCGGGCACAAAATACCGCGGGGATTTTGAGGAAAGAATCAAAAAGGCCATGGATGAAGTAAAGAACGCAAAAAATATAATCTTATTCATTGATGAGGTTCACACTATTATGGGAGCCGGAGCGGCAGAAGGAGCCGTTGACGCCGCCAATATTCTGAAGCCGGCATTGGCGCGCGGCGAAATTCAGGTTATAGGCGCCACAACTATTGACGAATACAGAAAAAATATTGAAAAAGACGCTGCACTAGAACGCAGATTTCAGAGTGTTCTTGTAGGTGAACCATCCGAAGAGGAGGCCGTTGAAATTCTTAAAGGGCTGAGAGATAAATATGAGGCTCACCATAAAGTTAAAATTTCCGACGAAGCAATCGAAACCGCGGTTAAAATGAGCTCACGATATATAGCAGACAGATTTTTGCCCGATAAAGCAATAGATTTAATAGATGAAGCGGCTTCACGCGTAAGGCTGAAAGCATACACGGTTCCGCCGAATCTTAAAAGTATGGAGCAGGAAATCAAAAGGCTGAAAGAAGAAAAAGCCGCAGCGGTTTCAAACCAGGAATTTGAAAATGCGGCCAAGCTCAGAGATAAAGAAAAAGAACTCCAGACTTTGCTTGATACGGAAAAAGAAAAATGGAAAAATTGTTCTTCAAGAGATATTAAGGAAGTAACAACCGATGATATTGCAAATGTTGTTTCCTCCTGGTCCGGCATACCCGTTACTCAGCTTACAAAAGAAGAATCGGAGAAGCTGCTTAATATGGAAAAAATTCTTCACGAAAGAATTGTTGGCCAGGACAAGGCTGTTTCCGCTATAGCCAAAGCCATAAGACGAGGCAGAGTGGGAATTAAAAATCCCGCCAGACCGCTAGGCTCGTTTATTTTCTTAGGACCTACCGGCGTTGGTAAAACCGAACTGTGCAAAGCGCTTGCAGAGGCTATGTTCGGCTCCGAAGATGCTATCATAAAGCTTGATATGAGCGAATATATGGAAAAGCATACCGTTTCAAAGCTTATCGGTTCGCCTCCGGGATACGTTGGATTTGATGAAGGCGGACAGCTTACCGAAAAAATAAGAAGAAAGCCTTATTCCGTTGTGCTTTTTGATGAAATCGAAAAAGCCCATCCGGACGTGTTTAATATGCTTCTTCAAATTCTTGAGGACGGAGTGCTTACAGATTCACAGGGAAGAAAAGTTTCATTTAAAAATTCTATAATCATAATGACTTCAAATGTGGGCGCTTCTAAAATAGTTGATAATAAACTTGCGCTCGGATTCGGCGGCGAAAGCAATGAAAGCAAAAACATCGAAGAGCTTGTTATGCAGGATTTAAAGAAAACCTTTAAGCCGGAATTTTTAAACAGAATTGATGAAATAATTGTTTTCAATCAGCTTGAAAAGAACGATATTGAGGAAATTGCCAAACGTATGCTTAAAACGCTTACCAAAAGGCTTAAAGATATGGATATTGATTTAAGCTTTACGGATTCTGCGATTTCCGCGCTTGCAGACGCCGGATTTGATAAGGTTTACGGAGCAAGACCCCTGAGACGTGCTATTCAGCAGAAAATTGAGGACCCGCTTTCGGAATTAATTTTGGAAAACAAGGTTGTTCCAAACAGCAAGTGCAATGTTGATTATAAAGAC
>JAJBVR010000224.1 GCA_020859725.1 Clostridiales bacterium
CCTATATATATATCAGCTCTAGTGTCAAAGAACTGGAAACTAAAGAGGCTTATCCAACACCTTGAAAATAAAGAAATTTTGGTATAAAACTGTGATGGAACACATTGGGCTATAACAAAATAGAAAAGGAGAGCAATAACGAATTAAATGTATATTTTTTTAAAAAATTACTTTACAAAAATTATCTTTGATGTTATAATGTTTTCAAACAATAATAAATTTTAATTAATTGTTAAAAATTTGAGGTGTTTATTATGAAAAAAGTTTTATCTTTGGTTCTTTCATTGATTGCAGTCTTTTCAGTTTCGGCTGCGTTTGCTGTTCCGGCGCTGGCTGATGTTAACAGCCCTTCCGGCACTACTATCGTAACAACTGAAAAATCAGATTCAAACGGAGAGTCAAAATCACCTAATACCGGCGCAGCTTCCGCATCGGGCGTTGCAGTTGCTTTTGCTGGTCTTGCTGTAGCAGGCGTTGCCGTTTCTCTTATTGCAAAGAAAAAAGACGCTGAATAATAAATTTTAAAGATTAGGTAATATAATTGCGCACAGAGGGCGCTGATTATCTTGTTTCTGTGTTGTATAGAATGTTTTTTCTGTATTACTGTTGCTTGAAATTAAAAAATCAGAGCCGTCTTGGGCATAAACTTTCGGTAAAATGCGTTAAAATCTGATTGCATTTCTTAAAAAACCTGCTCCCATGCGGCGCAGGTTTTTTAATATTTCGTTTTCTTTTATAATAATTGTAATTGCGGTGTTCTCTATATGGATGAAAAAAAGAAAAAAAATTCAAAGCGTATCATTTTGATTATTATTGCGCTGATTTTGTTTATATGTGCGGCGGTTTATATAGGTGTGTATCTTTATAATAATTATGCAGCTCAGCACGAATATGACGATATAAGCACATCGGAAAATTCTCAGTCCAACGGTCAAACAGTTTCAAATCCAATAGATTTTTCTTCACTTCAAAGTCAAAATAATGAAATTTATGCATGGCTTAAGGTGGACGGAACTGATATTGACTACCCCGTTGTGCAAAGCTCGGTGAGTGATGACTTTTATCTTCGCCACAGCGCTTTGAATAAATCATATATTTCAAGCGGAGCAATATATACAGAATCTGTAAACAGCACAGATTTTTCAGATCCGGTTACGGTTATTTACGGCCATAACGGTTATAAAGAAACAATGTTTACCTCTCTTCACGAATTTGAAGACGCGGATTTCTTTAATAACAACGAATACTTTTATATTTATACACCTCAAAGGAAGCTTACTTATCAAATAATCTCTGCGTTTAAATATGATGACAGGCATATAATGAATTCGTTTGATTTTAATTCGCAGGATGATTTGAAAAATTTTCAAAACACGGTTATAAATCCGTCTTCAGCGCTTAAAAATGTAAGAACGGAATTGGATACTCAAATTAATGAAAACAGTAAAATAGTGGTTTTATCCACTTGTATAACAAATCAAAAAAGTAACAGATATCTTGTATGCGGAGTTTTAGTGAAAGATGAAAAAACCGATTGATCCTAATCTTAACAGCTTTGATGATGATTTTCTTTTTGAAGCGGATAAAAGCGGTAAAGATACAAAAGAAAATCCAAACTGTGAAGATAATTTGAAAATAACGGAAAATGAATTTAAATCAGAATACGATACGGTTAGCAGTGAGCATTCAATGCATTCGCACGGCAGCGGGCATCATTCACATAATCACCGTTCTTCAAGGCACAGACGCCGCAAAAAAAAGAAAATGCCTCTTGTTTTTCGTATTTTGATAGTGATTTTGGCATTGATTTTTCTGGCGGTTGCCGTAATCGGCGGAACGTTCCTTTATTTGCGCGAAACAGGGCGCAATGATTTAACCAAGGAGCCTGCTAACCCCAAATATGTTGAAACCATAGAATATAACGGACATACATATGTTTACGATGCGAATAAAATCGCGTTCGCGTTTATCGGTGTTGATAAGGAAAGCATATCTGAAACAGGGTCGGTTATAGGCAATTCCGGCCAGGCGGATACGGATATTGTAGGCACCATTGACACTTCGTCGGGAGAGGTAAAGCTGATTTCTATTCCCAGAGATACGATGGTTGATATAGATTTATATACCACTTCCGGTGAGTTTATCAAAACTGAAAATATGCAGCTTTGCCTGGCTTATGCTTACGGCGACGGTGGAGAATCTTCCTGCCGCAACGTGCTTACGGCAATCAGCAGAGTGCTTGTAAATGTGCCGGTAGAAAAATATTTTGCACTTGATTTATCGGGAATTGCGCCGCTTAATGACGCTATAGGAGGTGTAACGCTTACTTCACTTTATGATTTTCCGGAGGATGGAGTGAAAAAGGGCGATGAGGTTAAAATTAAAGGTGATTTTGCCGAAACCTATGTCCGCAAAAGATCTCTTGATAATATAAACGCGTCTTTAAACAGAACAGAACGTCAAACCCAGTATCTGAAGGCTTATATCCAACAGCTTCAAAGCGCGGTCGCGAATAATTTTTCGGTTGTTTCAGATTTATATAATACTGCTTCTAAATACAGCCAAACAAATATTTCTCTAAATAATGTTACTTTTTTGGCAAGTATTATTCTTGCAAACGGCGTTTCGGATTATCAGCAATACACACTTGAAGGGGAAATGAAGGCTTCTGAAAGTGATAATGATAATGTTTTCGCAGAATTTTATCCGGATGAGGATTCGGTTATGAATGCCGTATTAAACTGCTTTTACAGGCAGGTAAATTAAACGATAATATATTTTTATTAATATTTTATTGATAATACGCATTTTTGCTTGCTCACATCTGAATGCGCGGATTTTTTGCAGTGGGCGGAAAGACGATGGTGATGAAATGACATATGAAATGAAAAAAGAGTTTCAGATTTTTGCAGCTAAGATACGCATTGGAGTTATTGAAGGAACTTACAATGCTAAGGCCGGTCATCCGGGCGGAAGCCTTTCGGTTGCCGATTTGCTTTCATATCTTTATAATGCTGAAATGAATTGCAGTGTCGAAGATCCAAAAGACCCGAACAGAGACAGACTGGTGCTTTCAAAGGGCCACGCTGCGCCGGCGCTTTACAGCGCTCTTGCAAATAAAGGCTATTTCCCTGTTGAAGATTTAAAAACACTGCGCCATATAGATTCATATCTTCAGGGCCATCCAAATATGAATACAGTGCCGGGAATTGATATGAGCACCGGCTCCCTGGGTCAGGGTATAAGCGCGGCGTGCGGTATGGCAAAGGCAGCGAAGTGCATGGGCAAGGATAATATAAGAGTTTATACCGTTTTGGGAGACGGCGAAATTGAAGAAGGCCAGGTGTGGGAGGCAATGATGTTTGCGTCTCAGTATAATCTTAACAATTTATGTGTGATAATTGATTCAAACGGTCTTCAGATAGACGGTTTGTGCAGTGATGTTATGAGCGCTGAGCCTATTGATGAAAAGGTTAAAGCATTTGGGTTTGATTATATCGTTATAGACGGCAATGATTTTGACGATATTGAAAAGGCCTTTGATGAATTTCATAAAAGCGAAAAACCGTTTGCCGTTATAATGAAAACGGTTAAGGGCAAAGGCGTTTCATATATGGAAAACGCTGTGGATTGGCACGGAAAAGCGCCAAATAAGGATGAATATGAAACCGCCATGGCAGAGCTTAATAAAAAGCTGGCGGAATTGGAGGCGGAATAATGGCTGATATAAAACTTATTGCAACCCGTGAAAGTTATGGAAACGCGCTTAAAGAGCTTGCCGCCGACGGGGCGGACAATCTTTATGTTTTGGACGCCGATCTTTCAGCGGCAACAAAAACGGGAATTTTTAAAAAAGCATATCCTACCAGGCATATAAATTGCGGAATAGCCGAATCGAATATGATGAGTATTGCGGCGGGAATGAGCACAATGGGCATTGTTCCTTTTGCGTCCAGCTTTGCAATGTTTGCCGCCGGCAGGGCGTTTGAGCAAATAAGAAATTCAATAGGGTATCCTCATCTGAATGTTAAAATAGGCGCTACTCATGCGGGAATTTCCGTTGGCGAAGACGGAGCTTCTCACCAGTGCTGTGAGGATTTCGCGCTTATGAGATCCATTCCGGGAATGGTTGTTATCTGCCCGGCGGATGATGTTGAAGCAAAGCAGGCTGTTAAAGCCGCATATAATTATAACGGCCCTGTTTATTTAAGGTTCGGAAGGCTTGCCGTGCCTGTTTTTCATAATGATGATTATAAATTTGAAATAGGCAAAGGCGAAATTGTTAAAGAAGGCGCGGATGTTACCGTTATTGCAAACGGCCTGATGGTTGCGGAAGCTATAGAAGCCGGAAAAGAACTTGAAAAATCAGGCATTAACGCGGAAATTATAAATATATCAACAATAAAGCCGCTCGATGAGCAGCTTGTAATAAATTCTGCAAAAAAAACGGGCAGAGTTATAACCGTTGAAGAGCATAGTGTTATAGGCGGATTAGGCGAAGCTGTTTGTTCGGCGCTTTCGGAAAATTACCCCGTTCCCGTGAAAAGAATCGGAATAAATGATGAATTCGGTCATTCCGGACCGGCTAAAGACCTTTTAAAGCAATTCGGGCTTTCGGCTGAAAATATTGTAAAAGTTACTGAGGATTTCATTAAGCAATCTTAAATTAACCCATTGTTATGCGTTTTGCATAACAATGGGCTTTTTGTTTTGATTTCACTTTGATTTTGCATATTTAACGTAAATTTCATATTTTAAAAAAATCTTGCAAGAATTTGACATTATAATAATACATCTTCAACATATTTAATGCAAAATATATGCAAAAATTGCTGAATAATAAAAAGGGGTATTTGATTTGAAAGAAAATATTAAAAAATTCACTGAAAAACACAGTGAAATTTGGAAATTTATAAAATTTTCATTTACCGGCGCGAGTACTTCTGTTCTTGAGCTTGCCGTTTTTGCTTTTTGCAGTATGTTGTGTTCAAAAGCCTTAATGAAGTGCCTGTAACGGATAACCCTGTGCTTTCATTCCTTAAAATAGAATATAAGGGTTATTTGTATTCATATGCAATATCGGCTGTTATCGGGTATGCGGCGGCATATATAATGAACAGAAAACTTACCTTTTAGGCGGATGCCAATCCTTTACTTTCAACTGTGATTTATGCCGTAATGGTTGTTTGCACAATTATTTTTAACACTTGGTTTGGCGCTTTTTTGGGCACATTGGTGAAAAACAGCGGGTATGACAGCGTTATTATTGAATTAATTACGAAAGTTGTGGTTATGACTGTGCCTACGTTATGGACCTATCCGCTTAACAGATTTGTAATACACAGAAAGAAGAAACCCGGTTATGATAAAAAAGAAGCTTAAATTATTCGCTGAAAATCATCAGGAGCTTTGGAAGTTTATAAAATTTAATTTTTCTCTTTTTGTAACCTCAGCGCTTGATATTGTGGTTTATATGTTTATGCTTTATTTGGTTTTTCCCTCTATGAATTCAGAACCGCTGCCTGATAACGCTGTTTTGAATATTTTGGGAATAAAATACAAGGGCTACCTTTTTTCCTATCTTATATCAACAACGGCGGGTTACGTTGCCGCGTATCTTATGAACAGAAAGATAACTTTTCACTCGGATATAAATCCCGTTTACAGTTCTGTTTTGTATTTTTTGCTCGCGGCTTTCAACATTCTGTTCAGTTCGTGGTTTGGCGGAATTGCCGGATCGCTTATGGTTGAACGCGGAATTTCAAATCCGCTTACCGAAATTATAGCAAAATTTATTATTATAAATATACCTACTGTTTGGACCTATCCTATAGAAAGATATGTTATTCAAATTAAGAAAAGGAAGAAAAATGAAAGTTATAGCAACTGATTTGGACGGCACTTTGCTTGCGGGAAACACAGAATTAAGCGATGAAAATTTAAACGCTATTAAGCGGCTTTATTATAGGGGAATTAAAACCGTTGTGGTTACGGGCAGAACCTTTTATGAAATTCCGTTAGCTTTAAGAGAATCGGATTTTGTCGAATATCTTATATATTCAAACGGAGCGGGAGTTTATAAAAAGGGAAAGGGAAATCTTTTTTATTCCACGATAAATAAAAAAACGGCAAAAGAAATTTTTGATTTGCTTAATTCATATGAAACTTTTATAGAGCTTTATTCATCGGGGAAGCCTCTTGTTGATGAAAAAAATTCAGCGAAAAAGGGTTTGATTATTACAGAATTTCACCCGACTTTATTCCGGAAATGAGGCGAAGCCGTATTCCTGCCGCTGATTTTAATAAAAATTTTGATGAAAATTCTGAATTTCTTGAAATGTTTGATGTTTTTTTCAGAGAACAAATTCAGCGGGCAGAATGCCGTGAAAAATTGATTTCTCTTCATCCACAGCTTGAGTTTACAACTTCTATGGATAATAATCTTGAAATTATGAACAGGGGAATTAATAAGGGAAGCGGAATAATAAAGTTTTGCGAAATTGAGAATATAGATATTAATGATGTTATTGCCATTGGCGACAGTAAAAATGATTTAACTCTTTTTAAAGCTGGTGAATATACAATGTAAGTGCAACAGTCAAAAAGACGAAAAAGAATGAC
>JAJBVR010000136.1 GCA_020859725.1 Clostridiales bacterium
CAAATACTATACACATTAATTATATACAAAATTTAAAGCAATTACAATATTAATTTTAAAAATAGTTATAATTTGGTAAAAATCATTTTTGCCGATTACGCGCGCAGCGTAATTCCCGTTTTTTCCAAAGCTTTAACAGCTCTTTTCATTGCTGCGTCCGCTTCTTCATCCGTTAAGGTGCGGTCCGCGCTTCTCATTTTAATGTTGAATGCAACGCTTTTTTTGCCTTTTTCAATTTGTTCGCCTTCATAAACATCAAAAAGTTTAACTGCTTCAAGTGTTTTGCCAACTGCCTGTGCTATTTCCTTTTGCAAAGTAAGCACGGGAATTTCTTTTGTACAAACAAACGCCAGATCTCTTGAAACGGCTGGGTACTTCGGTAATGCTTTGTGGGTTCTTTCAGCTAATCTGTTTTCATAAACAGTATCAACATCTATTTCAGCCAGGTAAACGCGTGTGCCTATTCCGTAGTTTTCTGCCACAGCGGGGTGGATTTCACCGAATGTAGCAAGAATTTTCCCGTTTATTAAAAATTCCGCGGTCCTTCCGGGATGGAATGTAGGATTTGTTTTAACGGGAGCAATTTCGTATTCTGCCGTATTCAGAATTGCAAGCAGTTTTTCAACTATTCCCTTTAATTTGTAAAAATCAGCATTGTTTCCATAAAGACCTATAGATATCTTTTTGCTTTCCTCAGGAAGTTTCCCGGGCTTGGTAGGAATATAAACAGTGCCTATTTCATAAAGGGAAGCGCTTTCGTTTTTATGGTTGTAATTGTGGGATAGTATTTCCAGCATAGATGGTATTATTGTTGTTCTCATAATACTTGTGTCTTCGCCGAGTGGATTTTGAATCACAACCGAATTTCTTTTTTTATCATCCTTGGCAAGAGCAATTTTATCATAAACTTTAGGGCTTACAAAGCTGAATGTTGAAATTTCACTGCATCCGCAGGAAATAAGCGATTCATTAATTGTTCTTTCAAATTTTTGACGCTCGTTCAGTTTTCCAGCCGCTGTTCCCGTTAACATTCTGTTTGGTATGTTGTGATACCCGTAAAATCTTGCCACCTCTTCCGATATATCGGCTATATGCTCAATATCGTTTCTGAAAGACGGCGCTGTTACATATCCGTTGCTGTCAAAAGTAAATTCAAGTTTTGCAAGAATGGCTTTCTGCTCATCCTCACTTAAATCAATTCCTATAAAATTGTTTATCCATTTATAATCAAATTTAACTTTTGAAGGCACTTTATGCTTTGCGTAGCAGTCAACCACACCGTTAACAACATCTCCCGCATCAAGCTCCTGAACAAGCTGTAAGGCTCTTTTAAGAGCATTCATAGTGGCTCCCGGATCAAGCTCTTTTTCATATCTCGCGGAAGCTTCGGTTCGCATTCCCAGCGCCTTTGCGGTTCGACTGACGGAAATCCCGTTAAAGCACGCGGATTCAAAAACAATTGTTGTTGTATCATCCATAATCCCGCTGTATTCACCGCCCATTGCTCCGGCAACCGCAACCGGTTTTTCACTGTCCGCTATAACAAGCATATTGCTGTTTAATCGGCGTTCAATTCCGTCAAGCGTTGTTATTTTTTCCCCGTTTTCGGCGTTTCTTACGTCAACGGTGTTTCCCTTAAGGAATCTGAGGTCAAAAGCATGCATAGGCTGACCGTATTCCAGCATAACGTAATTTGTTATATCAACAATATTGTTTATCGGTCTTACTCCGGATGCTCTTAAACGTTCACGAATCCATCGCGGGCTTTCTTTTACCCTTACATTTTCAACAACGGCTCCTGTATATCTGTAGCATTTTTCAGGCTCGTTTATATTTACTTTTAAGAAATCGTTAACATCACCGTGTCCTTTTTTGACTGCAGGAATCTGAAAGTTGAAATCTTTGCCGAACGTTGCGGCAGCCTCTCTGGCTAGCCCGGAAACAGACAAACAATCGCATCTGTTTGATGTTATTTCAAATTCAACGCAGGTATCATTATAACCTATGGCATCGTGAATATCTTTTCCGGCAACTCTTTCGCAGTCCTCTCCCAAAACAAAAATTCCGTCTTCCGCGGCGTAAGGAAAATCATTCAGGGTAAGTCCAAGCTCATCCAAAGAACAAAGCATACCGTTTGATTCAATTCCTCTTAGTTTTCCTTTTTTTATTTTCTCAATGCAATGATCTTTCCTGTTTAATACTGTTGCTCCCGGAAGCGCTGCCGGAACGAAATCACCTTTTGAAAGATTTTGTGCCCCGGTAACTATCTGCTCATCGCAGTCTCCGCCTGTATCAACCTTGCATATCCATAAATGGTCGGAATCCGGGTGGCGCTCAAGTGATTTAATCTGACCTACTACAACATTTGTTATATCTGCGCCTTCAATTTTGTATTCTTCTACTTTTGATCCGGAAAGAGTCATTTCATCGCAGAATTTTTTATCTGAAATATCTTCAAGATCAACATAATCTTTAAGCCATTTTCTTGACAAAATCATTTGTTAAACCTCCTTAAAACTGGCCGAGAAATCTTAAATCATTCTCGTAAAGCAATCTCATATCGTCAATATTAAAGCGAAACATAACCAGCCTTTCAAGCCCTATTCCGAATGCAAAGCCACTGTATTCATCAGGATTAACCACGCCGTTTTTAAGCACCTTAGGATGAACCATTCCGCCGCCGAGAATTTCTATCCAGCCTTCCCCCTTGCACATAGGGCATCCTTTTCCTCCGCATTTAAAGCAGGAAACGTCAATTTCACAGCTTGGTTCGGTAAAAGGAAAATGGTGGGGTCGAAGCCTGATTTTAGTGTTTTCACCGTAAAGCCTTTTTGCAAATGCTTCAAGAGTCCCTTTCAGGTCCGCCATAGAAACATTTTTATCAACAACAAGACCTTCAATTTGATGAAAAAGAGGGGAGTGTGTTGCGTCAACAGCATCGGAACGGAAAACTCGCCCGGGAGCAATCATTCTGAAAGGAGGCTTGTGATTTTCCATAAATCTTATTTGAACGGGAGAGGTTTGTGTTCTCAGAACTATATTTTCATCAACATAAAAAGTATCCTGAGTATCTCTCGCGGGATGATCTTTCGGTATGTTTAAAGCTTCAAAGTTGTAATAATCATATTCAACCTCAGGACCTTCGGCAATATCAAATCCCATTCCGATAAATATTTCCTTAATCTCATCAAGCACGGTTGAAAGCGGGTGTTTATGCCCTACTTCCGGTTCTTTTGCCGGCATGGTTACATCAATCGCCTCATCATTAAGTCTGCTTTGGAGCGCGGCTTTTTTTATTTGTGCGTTTTTCTCGGATATTTTATTATCAATATCCGCTCTGATTTCATTTGCCAGCTTTCCTATTATCGGTTTTTCATTGGCAGAAAGCTTGCCCATCTGCTTTAAAATCGAGGTAAGCTCGCCTTTTTTCCCCAAGTATTTTATTCTTGCTTCTTCAATTTGCTCTTTTGTGCCGCAGGAATCAATGGATTCAAGCGCGGCTTTTCTTATCTCTTCAAGCTGAGTCTTCATCGGTATTTTCCTTTCTTTAATGATAATGTTTAATTTGGAGCAAAAAAATACTTGCCCCATATTTAGGGACAAGTATTGTTAATTACCTGCGGTACCACCCTTATTTTTGCAAAGGTTTTAAATCCAAGCAAACACTCTTTGAGCTTTTAACGAGGCTCATTTCGTCTGCGCCTACTGTGTATGATTCGGCGCAGCCGCTCCAAAGGGAACTTCACTTTTAACCGTTTCTGCAAAATTCACAGCCAGGATTTTGCTCTCTGAAAGGCGTTTTAAAAGTTACTTTTCTTTATCACAGCGTTTTGATTTATAATTCATTATAATATAAAAATCAACTGTTTTCAAGCTTTTTTTATTGAAGGTTAAATAATTTCATCAATTTTATATGATTTAAATTCTATGTAACTTCCCGGCTGTGATTCATAGAGCACGCCTATAGTGTTTTTATCAATCTGCGCAAGGCATGAATAAGCGAAAAATCCTTGATTTATTTCCACATCTTTAAACCAATCTATATGTGTGTATCTTCCTTTTATCATCCTAAGCCTCCCTATGGATATAACGCCGTTTTCGCGCTTTTTACCGCTTGCGTGCGAGCAGAAAACATACCCGTTTGCGGTAATAACGCTTTTTTGGCATTTAGGCGCTTTTAATGCTGTTTTTTTGCATTTAATCCAGTTCTTGCTTCCGTTTAATGAAATTGAAACCGGTGTTTTGCCGAAATCTTTCTGCCTTCCCAATCCCATAATGGTTTTGTCAGGAGTCTCTATCATCTGCCATTCGTCAATATTTTTGGAATATGGGTCATTGCCGGTTCTGTGCCATGTTTTGCCGTTGTCATCGCTGTACACAGAAGCAGATTCTTTTTTGTCAACATACAGCGGCATA
The DNA here is from genome assembly GCA_020859725.1 of Clostridiales bacterium. Lineage (GTDB taxonomy): Bacteria > Bacillota > Clostridia > Oscillospirales > Acutalibacteraceae > Eubacterium_R. Next base: position 4,417 of record JAJBVR010000136.1, read on the forward strand.
ATTATTCTGCCGCTGCTTGTAGTAAGACCCACTCCCGGGGCAACGCCCAAAAAAGTTCCGTCTGTTTCTTTTAAGATATTGCTTGTTATATCTTTTGGTGTTGACCATGTTTTGCCGTTATCAGAGCTTCTGAGCATAAAGATATAGCTGCGTTTCGGAGCTTTTAAAGGAGCCCCGAAAGTGGTTTCAGCATGCATTTCGTTTTTGCCCATAGCTCCGTTCAGATAAATATTTCCCACATATTCATCGCTTTTATAGAGTGATCCTTTACTGTCTGTCAATTTGTATTCGGTTTTATCTTTTCTGTTATTAAGGATTGTTCCGTCTTCGTCAATATAATAAAAATTTCCGTCCCTGTCATAAATCAAAGGGCGCATGACTCCGTTAAGCTGAGCATAGGGAATTTTCTTTTTATCAAGTATTTTTCTTTTATGAATGCCTTTACATTCCGGCCAGAAATCGGCAATCATTATTACATCTCCGTTCGGGGCAAGAGCCATACACGGGTCAATAAAAAATCCGGACGCGTAACAATCGGATGTGATTCTTGTTTCTCTTGCAGGCGGTACCGCTATTGTCTGAACAGCGCTCCAGGTTTTTCCTCCGTCCTCGCTGCGCCTTACGGCAAGTTCAATATATCCCCAATCGGCTCCTGTAGACGCTTTGTCTATAGCTGCGATAAGCGTGCCGTTTGCATTAATAAGGCTTGGAATCCTGAAAGCTACTCCGCCGTTTTCAGGGGTGCTGTTTTTCGTTAATTCTTCTTTAAGAAACAGAGGGCTGCTTCCGCAAAAAATAAGATTTTGGTTATTCATTTGTTCTCTCCAGTTAAAATTGATGAATATTATTGTATCATATTTTCATATTAATTGGAACAAAAAAATAAATTGATATATTCTATTGCAAAAATATAAAATTTTTAGTAGAATATAATAAAATATTTTGTAAAGGAGGATTGTTATGCTTTGGGAATTAAAAAAATGCTGGTACAGAATATATCAGGGCGCTTTTAAATTGGCAATGAATTTTCTTGATTGGTCAGAACCTCATTTGCTTGAGGGCAAAGGCTCGGTTTTGAAGCTTCCCGAATTTGTAAAAAGCAAGGGTGTAAACAAGGTTCTTGTTGTAACGGATAAAGGACTTATGGGGCTTCATCTTCTTGATCCCATGTTTGAAAAGCTGACTGAGGCCGGAGTCGAATATGTTGTTTATGACGGTGTTCAGCCTAATCCCACTATTCCTAATATAGAGGCGGCTCGTGAAATGTATATTCAAAACGGCTGCGAGGGATTTATAGCTTTCGGCGGCGGCTCGTCAATGGACTGTGCCAAGGTTGCAGCTGCAAGAGTTGTAAAGCCAAATCAAACTGTTCGCCAAATGAGGGGATACCTTAAAGTGCTTAAGAAGCTTCCGCCTTTCTTTGCTGTTCCCACAACAGCCGGAACGGGCTCTGAAACCACTGTTGCCGCTGTTGTTACCGATCCCGATACACACGAGAAAAATGCTGTTAATGATATCTGTCTTCGTCCGAAATATGCAGTGCTTGACCCTGAATTAACCGTAGGTTTGCCGCCGCATATTACATCTACAACAGGTATGGATGCATTGACTCACGCGGTGGAGGCATATATCGGCAGAAGCAATACCAAGCAAACCAGAGAACAGGCTGAAAAAGCCACAAAGCTTATCTTTGATAATATTGAAGAGGCTTATAAAAACGGAAAGGATTATGAGGCCAGGGCAAATATGCTTAAAGGCTCATATTGGGCGGGCTGTGCATTTACACGCGCCTATGTAGGCTATGTTCATGCCATTGCTCATAATTTGGGCGGCTTGTACGGCACACCCCACGGGCTTGCCAATGCGGTAATTCTTCCGTATGTTCTTGAATGGTACGGTGATTGTATATATCCTCAGTTGTCAAAGCTGGCGGATATTGTAGGCATTAAAGGTACGGGAGAAATTGATAAAGCAACTAAATTTATAGAGGCGATTAAAAAGCTTAATGCCGATATGGATATTCCGTCAAAATTTGATATGATTAAAGAGGAAGATTTGCCTGTTCTTATAAAGCGTGCGCTAAAGGAAGGAAATCCGGGATATCCCGTTCCGCGTATAATGAATTACAGCGATATGGAAAGTGTTATAAGAAAATTTATGGCATAATACCATAATTA
>JAJBVR010000049.1 GCA_020859725.1 Clostridiales bacterium
AAAACACCTACTTAATTAATAAATCAATATATTGTATCAGATATTCTGTATTAATTATCTCATTTTACCAAATAAATGTCAATCAAATCATCAAAAACTGTTAATATAACCAAATTAATGCATATTTTAAAACAGTATAATAAAAGCAGTAAAAGCGCTGTCTTTACAAAGTCAAAGCAAAAAAAGAAAGAAATCGGCGCTTTTTATGTTAACGCTGATTTCTTTTCTAATTACTGCCGGTTTGCAAAACACGCTGATTTTTGTGCATTGTATACAGCAGAGAAAAAATCATTTTGCCTTTGTTTCGCAATATATACAGCGATATGTGCCTTTTTTATCCGTTAATTCAAACACATAATCAACATTTTCCTCCACATTTGAAATACATCTCGGATTTGAGCATTTGGCAATATTAACAATTTTTTCAGGAAGAGTTAAGCTTTTCTTTTCGGCAACGCCGTTTTTGATAACATTAACCGTTATATTGGAATCAATAAATCCCAAAACATCCAAATTTAAATCAATAAGTTCATTAACCTTGATTATATCCTTAACTCCGAGTTTATCAGATTTTGCATTTTGAATAATTGCCACCTGGCAGGAAAGCTTATCCAAACCAAGCGCCTCATAAACCCTCATTCCGTTTCCGGCGGAAATATGATCCAGCACATAGCCGTTTTCGATTTCATCTATTTTCATTAAAGAATGCCCTCCCATCTGAGAAGTGTAATTATAAGAGCCATACGCATATATTTACCGTTAAGCACCTGCTCAAAATATTTTGCGCGCGGGTCGTTATCCACATCAACCGTGATTTCATTTACACGCGGAAGAGGGTGCATAATTGTTAAATCCGGCTTTGCGTTGATTAATTTTTCAGAATTAAGGATAAATGCATCCTTATATTTTAAATATTCATCCTCAGAAAAGAAACGCTCACGCTGAATACGCGTCATATAAAGAATATCAAGGCCTGGCATAACCTGCTCCATACTTTGAGTTTCGGTATATTCCATTAAATTTTCATCCAAATAATCCGTTTTAATATAATCCGGCGCCGCCAGCTCCTTGGGAGAAATAAGCACAAACCTGATATTATTGTAACGGCACATTGCCTTTATAAGGCTGTGAACCGTTCTGCCGAATTTTAAATCCCCGCAAAGACCTACAGTAAGATTGTCAAACCTGCCTTTTTCTCTGAAAACGGTCAGCAAATCGGTCATAGTCTGAGTTGGGTGGCTGTGCCCCCCATCCCCCGCGTTAATAACGGGAACTCTTGATTTTGACGATGCTACTCTCGGCGCGCCCTCAACAGGGTGGCGCATAGCGATGATATCGGCATAGCATGATACAACTCGAATTGTATCCTCAACGGTTTCCCTTTTTGAAGCAGAGGAAGAATTTGCTTCCGAAAAGCCAAGCGCTTTTCCGCCCAATTCCATCATTGCTGCCTCAAATGACAATCTTGTTCTTGTGCTTGGCTCAAAAAAGAGTGTTGCAAGTTTTTTTCCGTCACAAATATGAGCGTATTTTTCCTTATTGTCAATAATATCGTTTGCAAGATTGATAATGCCGCTTATCTCCTGCACGGTTAAATCCGTTGTATCTAAAAGATGACGCATTTTATGCCCTCCTTAAAACCGTAAACTATAAAGACATCCAAGAAGAATCCTGAGGGTCGGCTATAAAAGCTTTAAGCTTTACAATATCGCTTTCCTTAATATAGCCCTCCTCAGCCGCTACGCTTATAAGTGTGCCGAAATCGGAAAGGCTGTAATTAATTACATTTGCGTTTTTCAATCTTTCAACTCCCTTTTGCATTCCGTAAGTAAAAATAGATGCAACGCCAAGCACTTCGGCTCCCGCTTCACGCAGTACATCAACAACTTCAAGCACGGAACCGCCTGTTGAAATTAAATCCTCAATAACAACAACCTTCTGCCCTTTTTCCAGCTTGCCCTCTATCTGATTCTGCCTGCCGTGGTCCTTATGACCTGAACGAACATAACCCATAGGCATATCAAGTATATCCGCCGTAATCGCGGCATGCGCTATGCCGGCGGTGGATGTGCCCATAAGGATTTCTGCCTGAGGGAATTTTTCCTTAACCGTGTTTGCCAATCCGAGCTCAACATTTTTTCTTACAGACGGCGCGGAAAGGGTTAATCGGTTATCGCAGTAAATAGGGCTTTTAATTCCGGACGCCCATGTAAAAGGATTTTCCGGCTTAAGAAAGACAGCCTGAATTGAAAGCAAATCCTTTGCTATTGATTCTTTTGTTATATTATTCATATATTTTAAACCTCCTTTTAATCAGCCGATAAATTCTTCACAGCAGCGGCGGTAAGCCTTAACGGGATCCTCCGCCTGTGTAATAGGTCTGCCTACAACAATATAATCGGAGCCTGTTTCCCTTGCGCGTTTCGGTGTGGTTACACGCACCTGATCGCCTACATCTCCGTCTGCGAAACGAACGCCCGGTGTGACAGTCAAAAACGCTTTGCCGCAGGCGTTTTTAACCATTCCCGATTCAAGAGGAGAACACACTACACCGTCCAGCCCGGCAGATTTTGCATTTTCTGCATATTTTACAATAGTATCATTAATTGAAGCATTTATCAAAAGTTCTTTTTGCATTCTTTCCTCACTTGTGGAAGTGAGCTGAGTAACAGCAATTAAAAGCGGCCGGGAGCCGTCTGCCTTGGTTAAGCCTTCAACCGCAGCTTTCATCATTTCAACGGTACCTGCGGCGTGAAGATTAGTCATATCCACATCAAGTGAAGAAAGCACGCTCATAGCTTTCTTCACCGTGTTAGGAATATCGTGAAGTTTTAAATCAAGAAATATTTTATGCCCTCTTTTTTTAATTTCCCTTACTATTGACGGACCTTCCGCATAAAAAAGCTCCATACCTATTTTTACAAACGGCTTTCTTTCCTCATTTCTAAATTTATCAAGGAAAGCGAAAACCGAATCGGCGCTGCTGAAATCGCAGGCAATAATTACATCCTTACCCATTAATCAACCACTCCTATAATATCACTGATTTTATTTATACCAAGGCGCATGCATTCATCAGGAAGCGCCTCTATAATCTCTTTGCACGCATACGGATTCACAAGGTTGGCGGCGCCCACTTGAACAGCAGACGCTCCTGCCATCATCATTTCAATAACGTCTCCCGCCGATGAAACTCCGCCGCAGCCCATTACCGGAACAGAGCATGCCTTTGAAACCTGATAAACCATACGAACCGCTACAGGAAAAACCGCATCGCCTGAAAAGCCGCCCATTTTATTGGCAATAACGGGAGCTCTTTTTTTTGTATCAATTCTCATACCGAGAAGCGTGTTTATAAGGCAAATCCCGTCAGCCCCCGCTTGCTCGCAAGCCTTGGCAACGGCAACTATATCCGTTACATTGGGCGAAAGCTTAATAACAACCGGCTTTTTTGTGTGAAGCTTAACTGCCTTGGTTACCTGCGCGGCGCATTCAGACTCGGTACCGAAACTCATACCGCCGCCGTGAACATTAGGGCAGCTTATATTAACCTCCAGCAAACCAACCTGCTCTTCCCTATCAAGCAGCTCGCAGGAATAAACATAATCGTCAACAGAAAATCCGCTTACATTTGCAATAACTTTTTTATTGAAATATTTTTTCATTTCCGGCAATTCATAATCAATAACGTGATGAACTCCCGGATTTTGAAGGCCAACGGCATTTATCATTCCGTTTTTGCACTCGGCGATTCTCGGAGTGGGATTTCCGAAACGGGCTTCTTTGGTTGTGCCTTTGAATGAAAACGAGCCTAAAATATTGATATCGTAAAAATCCTTAAATTCATTTCCGAAACCGAATGTCCCGCTTGCGGGAACAATGGGATTATCCATATGCATACCGCAGAAATCAACAGATAAATCTACCATATAATCTCCTCTCTTTCAAGAACAGGACCATCCTTGCAAATGCGCTTGCTGCCGTTTTTGGTTTTACAGGAGCATCCCATACATGCCCCGAAACCGCATCCCATACGTTCCTCAAAGCTGTACTGCCCGGAGGTTTTAACTTTATTTTCAACGGCCTTAAACATAGGCATGGGGCCGCATGCATAAAAATAATCATAATTCTGCGGCATAGCGTCTGTAACAAAGCCTTTAACGCCATAAGAGCCATCCGCGGTTGCAACTGTAACAGGAACGCCCAGCTCCTTAAATTCTTTTTCGTAAAAAATTTCACTTTTGGTATTAAATCCAAGAATAACGGTTGGATTCTGCCCGTCTGAAACAAGCTGCTTTGTAAGATTATACAAAGGAGGGACACCTACCCCGCCGCCGATTACAATGGGCTTTTCGGATTTTGATATATCATATCCGTTTCCGAGCCCGGTAAGGCAATTCAAAATTTCACCGGATTTCATTTTGCTCATTTCTTTGGTGCCTGAGCCCACAACTTTATAAATAATCGTGATTGAATTTTCATCATAATCGCATACAGATATAGGGCGGAGAAGATATTTTCCGCTTAAGGCGATATTTATAAACTGCCCGGGAGCTGTAATATACTGTGTATCTCCTTCAAGAATCATTTTATAAACATTATCCGCAAGAATTTCATTTGATAAAATTTTATAATTATTTTGCTTATACATAAATTACTCCTCGTCAATCGTTGAAACACCAAGTGTTATTTCTTCCAGAACATCAAGAAGCACTTTAACGGTATCAAGAGAAGTGAACATTGTTACATTATTTTCGGCAGCGGCGCGGCGGATTTCAGAGCCGTCGGAATGGCTGCCTCCGTGGCTGATATCAATGGTATTTATAACATATGAAATATGCCCCTGGCGAAGCGCTTTAATTATTTCATCGCTTTCATCCTGGGTAAGTTTTGCACGCACACGAGTGCGGATTCCGTGTTCCTTAAGGAATTTTGCCGTACCCTCTGTTGCTTCAATATTAAAGCCCAAATCATAAAAGCGTTTAATAAGAGGAAGCGCCTGCAGCTTATCCATATCGGCTATTGTAACAAGCACCGTTCCGTAATTTGACACATTCATTCCGCTTGCCTGAATTGCTTTATAAAGCGCTCTTGTAAGTGATTTGTCATAACCTATCGCTTCACCTGTTGATTTCATTTCAGGGGAAAGATAGGTATCCATTCCCTTAAGCTTTGAGAATGAAAACGCAGGCGCTTTAACATACCATCTTTTTTTCTCTTTGGGATATATTTCATTTATTCCCTGACTTTTAAGGCTGTGCCCCAAAATCACTCTTGTGGCAATATCCGCCATTGGAATTGAGGTTGCTTTTGAAAGGAAAGGCACAGTTCTTGAAGAACGGGGATTAACCTCTATCACATAAACATCGTCATTATCATCCGCAATAAACTGAATATTGTATAAACCGATTATATTTATTGCTTTTCCAAGCTTAACCGTATAATCAATAATTTTGTCTTTAACCGACTGCGGCACGGAAAAAGTGGGATAAATCGAAATTGAATCACCGCTGTGAATTCCCGTTTTTTCCACATGCTCCATTATTCCCGGAATGAACACATCCGTACCGTCACAAACAGCGTCTACCTCCAGTTCTTTCCCCATAATATATTTATCAACAAGAACAGGCTGCTCCGTGTTCACATCAACAGCCGTTTGAAGATAACGGCGCAGGCTTTCTTCATTGGCAACAATCTGCATAGCCCTGCCGCCAAGTACGAAAGACGGCCGCACCAAAACAGGATAACCTATTTTCTCTGCAACACGAACTCCCTCCTCAATATTTGTAACAGCAAGTCCTTTTGGCCGAGGAATACCAAGGCTTTCCATAATTTTTTCAAACGAATCTCTGTTTTCGGCTCTGTCTATAGCCTCAACATCCGTGCCGATAATAGGAACCCCGAGAGCGTCCAGAGGAGGAGCAAGATTTATAGCGGTTTGACCGCCGAGAGTTACAATAACTCCGAGAGGATGCTCAAGCTCAATAACGTTCATTACATCCTCAACCGTAAGCGGTTCAAAATAAAGCTTATCGGAAGTAGTGTAATCCGTGGAAACAGTTTCGGGATTATTATTAATTATTATCGCTTCATATCCCGCTTCCTGAATAGACCAGATTGCGTGAACAGTGGAATAATCAAATTCCACTCCCTGTCCTATTCTTATAGGGCCGGAACCAAGCACTATAATTTTCTTTTTATCCGAAACAATGCTTTCATTTTCTTCCTCATACGTTGAATAGAAATAAGGAACATATGAATCAAATTCCGAGGCGCAGGTATCTATCATTTTATATACTGGGAAAATATTGTTTTTCTTTCTCAGATTAAATACATCAGCCTCTGAAATTCCCCAGCAAATTCCGATATATTTATCCGACACTCCCATTTTTTTTGCATCCTTTAAAACGGAAATATCCTTTGGATTTTTATTTAAAACGCTTTCAAAATCAACAATATTTCTTATTTTTTCAATAAAGAACATATCAATTTTAGTGGCGTTATATATACGCACCAAATCAACAT